>NZ_JBIYCZ010000009.1:0-204817 GCF_044908245.1 Bacillus sp. RC242 | reverse complement strand
ATTCAAGAAAAATTAAACCACCTATCCCCTAAAGAATTTAGGGAACAGATGGTTTAGGTGTTTTGATATGTGTCCCGTTTTCGGGGTTCACTTCATAATAGGGTGCTTTTTATGAATTACAACATGTGGAATTTTCTAGAGGCAAAAAAATGAGTAAAGTATCCGTTTGGATTATATTGGAATATCATAAATTGATATATTATATTCGAAATACTTATTAAATCTTAAATTATAAACACGACATGCGTCGGTAATTGCAAGATATACTTTCTCGATATTTTCAGAAAAATATTGAGAAAATATATACTTGAGTTTTTGGTAAGGCTTTGTAAATGAAGGTATCTACAGTTTATCTTCTTCAATTTTAAAATGAGGAGTATGAATTAAATCTTTTAATGTAAGTACTTATTAAGGCTTTTAGATGTAATTGTATTGAGAAGTACTAAAATATTTTATCTGAAAAATAAAAATAGGTTGACAAGTTTATTGAGAAAGATTATCATTTCGGTGTAAGAATATTAAATGAAAAACATTATCAATGAATAATATTTTGATGAAAAGTACACTTGACCAATTAGTTTAGTAAGTGTATTATTTTTTACATCAATAATGATAATCATTATCACTATTTGTTTAATTAGATTAATTTTCAAATGAAAGGATAGAGGAAATGAACTTAGGGGAATTTGATGGAAAAACGGTTTTAGTAACAGGTGCAGCTCAAGGTATAGGCAGTGTTGTTGCAAAAATTTTTTTAGAAAGAGGAGCTACAGTTATTGCGGTTGATCAAAATGAAGAGGGGTTAAACGTACTCTTAAATGAAAAGGAATTAAATAAAACACGTATGAAAACATTTCATTTAGATGTGAGTGATAGTACCGCTGTTGAAGATATGGTAAACGGTATTGAAAATGATATAGCACCAATAGATATATTAATAAATGTTGCAGGGGTATTACGTATGGGACCAATTCACTCTTTAAGTGATGAAGATTGGAATAAAACCTTCTCTGTAAATTCTACAGGAGTTTTCTATATGTCTCGAGCAGTAAGTAAACATATGATGCAAAGAAGGTCAGGGGCAATTGTTACAGTTGGTTCAAATGCGGCAAATACTCCGAGAATGGAAATGGCTGCGTACGCTGCATCAAAAGCCGCAACGACAATGTTTATGAAGTGTTTAGGATTAGAGCTTGCAGCATACAATATTCGCTGCAACTTAGTTTCTCCTGGTTCTACTGAAACTGAAATGCAAAGATTACTATGGGCTGATGAGAATGGAGCTGAAAATATAATTGCTGGTTCTCAAAATACATATAGACTCGGTATTCCGTTACAAAAAATTGCACAACCTTCAGAAATTGCTGAAGCAGTATTGTTTTTAGCTTCTGATAAAGCAAGTCATATTACAATGCACAATTTATGTGTCGATGGCGGAGCTACATTAGGAGCTTAATAAAAAATTCAGGAGGTTATTATACTATGAATGAACTTACAGCCGTAAAGGAACTGTCAGAAAAACTTTTAGAAGATTATAAGACAGAATCTTCATTCTTTTTCGCTTCACCAACTCGAACAATATTAGCAGAAGGAGAGTTTACTACAGTAAAACATCGTGAAATTGAAAGCTTTCCAGAACTTGTACAAGCGGTATTAAGTAATGCAAAACAAGCCGGAAATCCGAATCCTATCGTTGTTGGTGCTTTGCCTTTTGATCGTAGAAAAGAAGTTCAACTTATCGTACCAGAACATAGTAGAATTACTGAGCGTTTACAGTTAGAGACAACAAATGAGATAAAACGAAATGAGAAACTGACATTTGAAATGACACCGGTTCCAGCTCCTGAAGTTTATATGGATGGTGTGAAGCAAGGAATAGCAAAAATTCAGGACGGAGATTTAAGGAAAATCGTTCTATCTAGATCGTTGGATGTTAAGTCTTCCGAGAAAATTGATCAACAAAAACTACTTCGTGAATTAGCGGAACATAATAAGCACGGCTACACATTTGCTGTGAATTTACCGAAAGATGAAAACGAGAACAATAAGACGTTAATTGGAGCAAGCCCTGAATTGCTTGTTTCACGTAGTGGTATGCAAGTAATTTCAAATCCGTTGGCTGGCTCAAGACCACGAAGTGAGGATCCAGTAGAAGATAAAAGAAGAGCAGAAGAATTACTTTCTTCTCCAAAAGATTTACATGAACATGCGGTAGTAGTTGAAGCGGTTGCTGCTGCGCTTCGTCCGTACTGTCATACATTGCATGTGCCAGAAAAACCATCAGTTATTCATAGTGAAGCAATGTGGCATTTGTCTACAGAAGTGAAAGGTGAACTTAAGGATCCAAATACTTCTTCTTTACAATTAGCAATTGCTCTTCATCCTACGCCAGCAGTTTGCGGAACTCCAATGGAAGAAGCGAGAGAGGCTATTCAAAAAATTGAGCCATTTGACCGTGAATTCTTTACAGGAATGTTAGGGTGGAGCGATTTAAATGGAGATGGCGAATGGATTGTTACAATTCGATGTGCTGAAGTGCAAGAGAATACACTTCGCTTATTTGCAGGTGCTGGAGTTGTTGCTGAATCAAAGCCAGAAGATGAGTTAGCAGAAACATCAGCTAAGTTCCAAACAATGTTGAAGGCTTTAGGGTTAAGAGATAATTCGCTGAATGAAAAATAGGGGGAAGAAAGAATGTTAATAGGTTATACGGAATGGCCAAAAGAATTTGCCAATCGCTATCGAGAAGAAGGGTGTTGGCTTGGAGAAACATTTGGTTCGATGTTAAAAGAACGCGCTGAAAAACATGGAGATCAAATTGCGATTGTAAGTGGTAATTCACAAATAACATATAGTGAACTTGATAAACAGGTAGATCGCTTAGCTTCAGGTTTACTGAATTTAGGAATAAAGAAAGAGGATCGAGTTGTAATCCAGTTACCTAATATTATAGAGTTTTTCGAAATATGCTTTGCACTATTTCGAATTGGAGCGCTTCCTGTTTTTGCACTACCTTCACATCGAAGCAGTGAAATTAGTTATTTTTGTGAGTTTGGTGAGGCGAGTGCTTACGTTATTTCAGACAAGGCTCTCGGCTTTGATTATCGAAAACTAGCAAGAGAAGTAAAAGAAAAAGTGCCTACTTTACAACATGTAATCGTAGTAGGGGAAGAGGAAGAGTTTGTGAGTATAAATGAACTTTACATGAATCCAGTTCCGTTACCAGAAGTTCAGCCAAGTGATGTTGCGTTTCTCCAATTATCAGGAGGGACGACAGGACTTTCTAAATTAATTCCTAGAACACATGATGACTATATTTATAGTTTACGTGCTAGCGCTGACATTTGTAATTTAAATGCAGAAAGCGTCTATATGGCAGTTCTTCCAGTAGCACACAATTACCCGATGAGTTCTCCAGGAACATTTGGAACTTTCTATGCGGGTGGAAAAGTAGTATTGGCAACTGGAGGTAGTCCAGATGAGTCATTTGCTCTTATAGAAAAAGAAAAAGTTACGATTACAGCGCTCGTTCCACCATTAGCAATGATTTGGCTTGATGCTGCATCTTCCCGTAATAACGATTTATCAAGCCTGCAAGTTATTCAAGTAGGCGGTGCGAAATTTAGTGCCGAAGTTGCGAAGCGTATACGCCCTACATTTGGATGTACGTTACAGCAAGTGTTCGGTATGGCAGAAGGGTTAGTAAATTACACAAGATTAAATGATCCTGAAGAAATCATTATTCATACACAAGGTAGACCGATGTCTACATTCGATGAAGTAAGGGTTGTTGATGAAAATGATAACGATGTAAAGCCCGGTGAAGTAGGAAGTTTATTAACAAGAGGGCCATATACAATTCGTGGCTATTATAAAGCGGAAGAGCATAATGCAAGATCATTTACAAAGGATGGATTTTATCGTACAGGAGATCTTGTGAAAGTAAATGAACAAGGTTACATCATTGTAGAAGGCAGAGATAAAGATCAAATTAATCGTGGCGGTGAGAAGGTTGCTGCGGAAGAGGTTGAAAATCATCTATTAGCGCATGATGCAGTACATGATGTAGCAATTGTATCTATGCCTGACGATTATTTAGGAGAACGTACTTGCGCTTTTGTTATAGCTCGCGGACAATCTCCAACTGTAAGTGAATTAAAAACGTTTTTAAGAGCACGTGGTATAGCGGCTTATAAGATTCCAGATCGAATTGAATTTATTGAATCATTCCCGCAAACAGGTGTTGGAAAAGTAAGCAAAAAAGAATTACGTAAAGCCATTGCTGAAAAACTTATTACAGTAAAACTATTAAAATTTGGAAGGAAGTGATTAGATGGCTATCCCATCTATTTCAGTATATAAAATGCCAATTGAATCAGAACTACCAAAAAATAAAGTGAATTGGACGCCAAATCCGAAACGTGCGGTTCTTCTAATCCATGACATGCAAGAATACTTTCTTGATGCATATAGCGATACAGAATCGCCAAAAGTAGAACTAATTTCAAATATTAAGGTGATAAGAGAAAGATGTAAGGAACTAGGTATACCAGTTGTTTATACAGCACAACCTGGTGGACAAACGTTGGAACAACGAGGGTTATTACAAGACTTTTGGGGTGACGGTATTCCTGCTGGACCAGATAAAAAGAAAATTGTCGATGAACTTACTCCAGATGAGGATGATATATTCCTAACAAAATGGAGATATAGTGCATTTAAAAAGACGAATCTATTAGAAATTTTAAATGAACAGGGAAGAGATCAACTTATTATTTGCGGTATTTATGCGCATATTGGCTGCCTTTTAACAGCTTGTGAAGCCTTTATGGATGGTATCCAGCCATTTTTTGTAGCAGATGCAGTTGCTGATTTTTCACTAGAGCATCATAAACAAGCATTGGAGTATGCATCTAATAGATGTGCAGTAACGACATCAACAAACTTACTATTAAAAGATTTACAAAGTGTAAAAGGCGATGACAGTGAAGGAATCACTTTACAGGAAGTACATGAACTAGTTGCACAACTACTCCGTGAGCCAGTAGAGAGTATTGAAGTTGATGAAGACTTATTAAATAGAGGACTTGATTCGGTCAGAATTATGAGTTTAGTAGAGAAATGGCGTCGCGAAGGGAAAGAAATCACTTTTGCAGATTTAGCAGAACGTCCAACTGTTGATGATTGGTACCGTTTACTATCTTCACAAGCAGCACAAGTGCTGTAACAAATAGACTACATAATAAAGGGGTAGTAAAGAATGCCTAACAGTCAAAAGATTCGTAATTCGTTATCATCTGCGCAGTTTGGTATGTGGTTTGCGCAGCAATTAGATCCGCTTAATCCGATTTATAATACTGGGGAATATATAGAAATAAACGGAAATATTAATCAAGAAATTTTCGAGTTAGCTGTACGTAAAGTGGTAAAAGAAGCAGAAGCACTTCATGTTCGTTTCGAAGAGGATGAAATTGGCCCATGGCAAGTTATTGAGGAATCGTCAAAGTTTCATATGCATTTTATTGACGTTCGTAAAGAGGAAAATCCTGAAGAAGCTGCTAAAGTATGGATGAAAAATGATTTATCTATGCCCGTGGATTTAACAGAGGATAAATTATTTACTGAAGTACTTATTCAAGTTGAAAATAATCGTTTCTTTTGGTATCAGCGCATCCATCACATTGTGATGGATGGCTATGGATTTTCACTTCTTAGCCAAAAGGTAGCGAATGAGTATACATCACTTATAGAAGAAACAAACAAGAATGAAAAGCCATTTGGTTCTCTTGCAAAAATTGTACAAGAAGATAATGAGTATCGTGAATCTAAACAATTTCAGGAAGATCGTACTTTTTGGCTAGAAAAGTTTGCAGATGAACCGGAAGTTATAAGTTTAGCAGAACGAGCGCCGAGAACATCAAATGGATTTTTACGAGAAACTGCTTATCTATCAAATGCTAGTACGAAAACTTTACTAGAAGATATTAATATTTCGTTAACGAGTTGGCCCGAATTTGTTGTAGCCGTAACAAGTATTTACATGCATAAATTAACAGGTGCAAATGATATTGTTTTAGGTTTACCGATGATGGGGCGTCTTGGTTCTGTATCTATTCATACACCAAGCATGGTAATGAATTTAGTTCCACTTCGTCTCACTGTAACTCCAAATATAACTCTTGCGGAATTAATACAGCAAGTTTCTAAAGAAATTCGAGACGTACGTCGTCATCATAAATACCGTCATGAGGAATTAAGAAGAGACTTAAAGCTACTAGGTGAAAATCAAAGGTTGTTTGGGCCGTTAGTGAATGTTATGCCTTTTGATTATGGGCTTAACTTTGCTGGAAATCGTGGTATTACACATAATTTATCGGCAGGACCTGTTGATGATTTATCGATAAATGTATATAAACGTTTCGATGAAAATGAGTTAATGATTCATTTTGATGCGAATCCGGAAGTATATAACGGCGCGGAACTAGCATTGCATAAAGAAAGATTTATGAGTCTATTAGAATTAGTGATAAATAATTATCACAAAGACGAGCCGATTGGAAAAATAAACATTACTCTTCCCGAAGAAAATCATAAAGTTTTATTGGAATGGAATGAAACGAAGAAAGCTGAAGAGCTAATTAATCTACCTATATTATTTGAAAAACAAGTACAAAAAAATCCAAATAAAATAGCAGTTACTTGTAACGAGATAAAACTTACGTATAAAGAGCTAAATGAACGAGCGAATGAACTAGCACACTATTTATTAGAAGAAGGAATACGACCAAATCAGTTTGTTGCCTTAGCATTTCCAAGATCAATAGAAATGGTAGTTAGTATGTTAGCAGTTCTAAAGACGGGTGCAGCGTATTTGCCGATAGATCCAGAATACCCAGTTGAACGTATTAGTTATATAGTAAATGATGCAAAACCGGTGTATATCATAACACATTCATCTGTTTCATCCTCTTTAGTTATAGAAAATAATATTAAAAAAATCATATTAGATAGCGAAGAAACGAAAATAGTGTTAAAAACATATTCTCATATGAATATACCATTTAAAAATGATGAATCACTTTTAAACCCAGCGTATACAATTTATACTTCAGGATCCACTGGAAATCCAAAAGGTGTAATTGTTCCTATGAAAGGTTTAAGTAACTTCTTATTAGCCATGCAACATACGTTTTCATTAAATGAAAACGATCATTTATTAGCAGTTACAACGTTTGCGTTTGATATTTCTGCTCTAGAAATTTATTTACCTCTTATTAGTGGTGCAAGTATAACAATTGCACAAAAAGAGGTAATCCAAGAGCCTTCTGCGTTAACGACATTGTTACAAGAAGAAAGAGCGACAATTATGCAAGCTACACCGACGCTCTGGCAGGCGTTAATAACTGAATATCCAGAGAGGTTACAAAGGCTAAACGTACTCGTTGGCGGTGAAGCTCTTCCGGCACATTTAGCAAATAAATTAAAAGAATTAGGTTGCTCTATAACTAACTTATATGGACCAACTGAAACGACTATTTGGTCTACTTTCATGAACATTGATGACAGTGAAAATGGTATACCTCCTATTGGAAGACCAATTTGGAATACAGAGGTGTACGTTTTGGATGCAGGGTTACAGCCTGTTCCACCTGGAGTTATCGGTGAATTATATATTGCAGGAGAAGGACTTGCGAACGGATATTTAGGAAAACCAGCGTTAACGGCTGAACGGTTTGTTGCAAATCCTTATGGAGAACCAGGAGCACGTATGTATCGCACCGGTGATTTTGTGAAATGGCGTAACGATGGTGTGCTAGAGTACATTAGTCGTGCAGATCATCAAATTAAAATTCGTGGTTTCCGGATTGAATTAGCTGAAATTGAAACGGTTTTACAACAACATGAAAATATACAACAAGCAGTGGTAATGGTACGAGAAGATCGTCCAAATGATAAACGAATCATTGCGTATATCGTTGCCGAAGAGAAGGAAACGATTCATCTTTCAGAAATTCGCTCTTATGTTTCAGAAAGTTTAGCGAATTATATGGTACCATCAGCATTTGTTGTGCTAGAAGAATTACCATTAACACCAAATGGTAAGGTTGATAGAAAGAAATTACCTGCTCCTGATTTTAATGGAATGAACAATGAGAGAGTTGCTAGAAATCCGAAAGAAGAAATACTATGTGATTTATTTGCAGAAGTACTTGGTGTTTCGCGAATTAGTATAGATGATAATTTCTTTGAAATGGGTGGCCATTCGCTTCTTGCATCTCGTTTAATGGCAAGAATTCGTGAAACGTTAAGTGTAGAATTAGGGATCGGAAAGCTATTTGAATCACCAACTGTTGCTGAATTAGCGAAACAATTAGATCGTGCAAAAAGCGCAAGACCAGCTATTAAGAAAGTAAGTAGGCCAAATGAAGTTCCACTTTCATTTGCACAGCGCAGGTTATGGTTCTTAAATTGTTTAGAAGGTCCAAGTCCTACTTATAATATTCCGTTAGTCATTCGTATGTCTGGAAAATTGAATGAGGAAGCACTGCAAGGTGCCTTTTATGATGTAGTTGAGAAACACGAAACACTTAGAACGATTTTCCCGAATTCACTTGGCAGTTCATATCAAAGAATTCTAGAAATGGATAAATTGAATTTAAAAATGATTATAACAAATACATGTAAGGATGAATTAGAAAGTACACTGTCTGAAGCTGTAAGATATAGCTTTAATCTTGATATCGAACCAGCAATTCGTTTGCAATTTTTTAAAGTGAGTGAAAATGAGCATGTATTACTAATTCTTTTACATCATATTGTAGGAGATGGCTGGTCATTACAACCGTTAACGAAAGACTTTACAGTAGCTTATAAAGCACGATGTCAAGGTGATAGTGTTCAATTAGAAACCCTTCCAGTTCAATACGCAGATTATTCACTTTGGCAACAGCAATTACTAGGTGATGAAAAGACACCAGAAAGTCTTATTTCAACACAATTAGATTTTTGGAAAGAGGAATTAAAAGGTTTACCAGATCAAATGGAGTTGCCTATAGATTATCAGCGTCCAATTGAAACAAGTTATCGCGGAGAAACAATTCATTTTCATATAGATAAAGGTATGCATAGTAGGTTAGTAGAGCTTGGTCGTAAAAATGGAGTTAGTTTGTTTATGGTGTTGCAAGCGGGACTTAGTGCACTATTTACAAGATTAGGTGCTGGAACTGATATACCATTAGGTAGCCCGATTGCTGGAAGAAACGACGATGTACTCTCGGATATAGTCGGTTTATTTGTAAATACATTAGTGTTACGTACAAATACATCAGGAGATCCAAGCTTTAAAGAATTATTGGATAGAGTGAAGCAGGTAAACCTTGCAGCTTATGAAAATCAAGATGTTCCATTTGAACGACTTGTTGAAGTGTTAAACCCAGTACGAACTCGAAATAGTCATCCGCTGTTTCAAGTTATGTTAGCTTTCCAAAATACTCCAGAAGCAACGTTTGATGTACCGGATTTAGAAGCGAGCCTTGAAATTCAAAGTGTTGGTTCTGCAAAATTTGATTTAACATTTGAGATTAGTGAAAGTAATGGAGCTGATGGTACGCCAAATGGCTTACACGGATTGTTAGAGTTTAGTACCGATTTATATAAACGTGAAACGGTTCAAAAACTAATAGAACGATTCATTCTATTATTAGATGATGCAGAGAAACATCCGGATCAATCAATTGGTAGATTAGAAATATTAACTTTAGCAGAGCGAAATACAGTTTTAGAAAAGTGGAATGGTGGTTTTCAAATTGTACCTGAAATGACATTGCCACAATTATTTGAAAAGCAGGCTCATGTAAATCAAAATTCTATTGCTGTCGTCTTTGAAGATGAAAAGCTAACTTATGAAGAGTTAAATAGAAAAGCGAATAAAATAGCTCGTTTGTTAATAGCGAAAGGAATCGGTCCTGATCAACTCGTTGCTTTAGCGATGCCGAGATCTTTAAACATGGTTGTAAGCTTACTAGCTGTTCTTAAAGCTGGTGCGGGATACCTTCCGTTAGATCCGGATTATCCGTCAGATCGTATCTCATTTATGCTACACGATGCGAAACCATCGTGTGTTTTAACAAATTCAGATGTGGAAGTTGAATGTGATGAGGCACTAAAGATTTTAGTTGATGATGTGAAAGTAATAGAAGAAATTGGGAAATATAGTGAAGATAATATTGATGAAATGGAGCGCATTAAGCCGTTATCTCCTTCACATATTGCTTATGTTATTTATACGTCAGGATCAACAGGTAGACCGAAAGGCGTTATGATACCTCATCAAAATGTAGTAAGACTTTTAGGAGCAACTGATCATTGGTTCCAATTTGACGCAGACGATGTGTGGACGATGTTCCATTCATACGCTTTTGATTTCTCAGTTTGGGAAATTTGGGGACCTTTATTATATGGAGGGCGTCTAGTTGTAGTACCACATACTGTAAGTCGCTCGCCGAAAGAATTTTTACAACTGCTTGTTAAGGAAAAGGTGACTGTTTTAAACCAAACTCCATCAGCGTTCTATCAATTGATGCAAGCCGATCGTGAAAATGAAGAGATTGGTCAAAAATTATTTTTACGATATGTTGTTTTTGGAGGAGAAACACTTGAACTAAGTCGATTAGAAGATTGGTATAGTCGTCATCCTCATAATTCACCGAAGCTTATTAATATGTACGGTATAACGGAGACGACGGTACATGTTAGTTATATTGAATTAGATGAGAGCATCGTCTCTTTACGAGCAAATAGTTTAATCGGGTGCAGTATACCGGATCTTAAAGTATACGTATTAGATAACTATTTACAACCGATGCCACCTGGAGTAGTTGGAGAAATGTATGTTGCAGGTGCAGGACTGGCTCGTGGATATTTAGGAAGAGCAGGATTAACTGCTGAACGTTTTATCGCAGATCCATTTGGGAAGCCAGGTACAAGAATGTATCGTACAGGGGACCTAGCGCGCTGGCGTCAAGATGGGACGTTAGATTATATAGGACGTGCAGATCATCAAATTAAAATTCGTGGATTCCGAATTGAATTAGGGGAAATAGAAGCGGTCATAGTGAAACATCCTAAAGTTGAACAAGTAGCAGTTATTGTACGGGAAGATCAACCAGGGGATAAACGATTAGTTTCTTATATCGTCGCATCAAATAATGAAACGATTGATACGAATGAAATGCGTCAGCATGCAGGAGGTAGTTTACCAGATTACATGGTTCCGTACGCTTTTGTAGTAGTAAATGAGTTACCTTTAACTCCAAACGGTAAATTAGATAGAAAGGCATTGCCAGCTCCAGAATTTATTGCATCATCTTCTAGCCGCGGACCAAGAACGCCGCAAGAAGAAATGCTATGCGACTTGTTTACAGAAGTTTTAAGTGTGTCTCAAATTGGAATTGATGATGGATTCTTTGATCTTGGTGGTCATTCACTTCTTGCGGTGCAGCTGATGAGCCGTATTAAAGAGGCACTTGGGGTTGAACTGAATATCGGAACTTTATTTGCAGCACCTACTGTTGCAGGTCTTGCTGAAAGACTTGAAATGGGGAATGGTCAAAGTGCACTTGATGTGTTGCTTCCATTACGAGCAAGCGGAGATCAATTACCACTATTTTGTGTACATCCAGCAGGTGGATTAAGTTGGTGTTATGCAGGACTTATGAAATCTTTAGGAACAGATTATCCAATCTATGGTGTACAAGCACGTGGTATCGCTGAAAATGAAGAACTTCCAAAAAGCTTAGAGGAGATGGCAGCGGATTATTTAAAACACGTTCGTGAAATACAGCCTCACGGACCGTATCGTTTACTCGGATGGTCGCTTGGAGGAAATGTTGTTCATGCTATGGCGGCGCAACTTCAAAATGAAGGGGAAGAAGTAGAATTACTCGTTATGCTGGATTCGTATCCTGGTCACTTCTTACCGAATACGGAAGCACCTACTGAAGAAGAAGCGTTAATCGCATTACTTGCTTTAGGTGGATATGATCCAGATAACATGGATGGTAAACCACTTACTATGGAAAGTGCGGTTGCAATACTTCGCAAAGATGGAAGTGCATTAGCAAGTCTTGAGGAAGAGACTATTTTAAACTTGAAAGAGACATATGTGAATTCAGTAGGGTTGTTAGGGAAATACGTGCCAAAAGTTTATAACGGGGATATTTTATTCTTTAGATCTACTGTTATACCAGACTGGTTTGACCCTATTTCTCCAAATACGTGGCTAAATTATTTAGACGGGGAAATCGTGCAGCATGATATTGATTGTAGACATAAAGATTTATGTCAGCCAGGTCCACTTACAGAAATTGGACAAGTGCTAGCGAAATATTTGCAGAATAAGAAAGGGGTAAGTAAAGTATGACGAATCCATTTGAAAATGATAATTACACATATAAAGTATTAATGAATGAGGAGGGCCAGTATTCTCTCTGGCCTGCCTTTCTCGATGTACCAATTGGATGGAATGTCGTACATGAAGAAGCTAGCAGACAAGTTTGCTTAGACTACGTTGAAGTTAACTGGAATGATTTAGAGCCGAAAAAAAATCAAATTAGCGAAAAAATATTAGTAGGAAAACAATAATGAAAGTAAAAATAAATCCAAAAGTAGTTGTAAGCATCGTTTATATAACAGCGATGTTTATGGCTGCGATGGATGCAACGATTGTGAATGTAGCACTGCAAACGATAAGCAAAGAACTGCAAGTACCCCCATCTGCAATGGGGACAGTAAATGTTGGATATTTAGTTAGCTTAGCTGTTTTTCTTCCGATTTCTGGTTGGTTAGGCGATCGTTTTGGTACGAAAAAAGTATTTTTAACTGCCCTTTTCGTTTTTACAATTGCATCTGCATTATGTGGAATTGCGAATGATATTACTTCATTAAACATTTTTCGTATCATTCAAGGTGCTGGTGGCGGGCTTTTAACACCAGTCGGGATGGCGATGTTATTCCGAACATTTTCACCAGAGGAAAGACCAAAAATTTCTCGATTTATTGTACTTCCAATTGCTGTAGCACCAGCGATCGGACCAATTATTGGTGGTTTCTTTGTAGATCAAATGTCTTGGCGCTGGGCATTTTATATTAATCTGCCGTTTGGTATCATTGCGTTGCTCTTTGGACTTCTATTTTTAGCAGAGCATGTTGAAAAATCAGCTGGTCGCTTTGATTCTCTCGGTTTTGTTCTTTCAGCACCAGGATTTGCGATGCTCATCTATGCACTCAGTCAAGGGCCATCAAAAGGTTGGATTTCTCCAGAAATAATTAGTATTGGGATAGCTGGGATTGTATTACTTACATTGTTTATTATTGTAGAACTTAAAGTAAAGCAACCGATGTTAGATTTACGCTTATTAAAAGAACCGGTCTTTAGAAAAATGAGTCTTATTTCGTTGTTTTCATCAGCTGGTTTACTAGGAATGTTATTTATTTTTCCGCTTATGTATCAAAATGTAATAGGAGTTTCCGCGCTGGAATCGGGTCTTACTACATTCCCAGAGGCGATTGGATTAATGATTTCTTCGCAGATTGTACCATGGTCATATAAGAAATTAGGAGCTCGAAAGATAATCTCTATTGGATTAGTAAGCACGGCGGTTATCTTTATTTTATTAAGTTTTGTAAATCATGATACGAATCCATGGCAAATTCGGGCACTATTGTTTGGCATTGGTATTTTCTTAGGTCAATCTGTTGGTGCGGTTCAATTTTCTGCTTTTAACAATATTGCACCACCTTCTATGGGTAGAGCAACTACTATATTCAATGTGCAAAACCGATTAGGATCAGCAATAGGAGTTGCTGTTTTAGCTAGTATACTATCTAGTTTTGGAAGTAATAACGTACAGAATAATGCACAATCAGATTTCTTACCATATCAAGCTGCATTAATTGGATCAGCAATATTTTTACTCATAGCATTACTATTTTCTTTACGTATTTCCGATAAGGAGGTAATGTCAAAGAAGAATAAAAAGCCGTTATCTGTATTACAAAAAGAGAAAGAAGTTGTAAATGAATGAGTTGCAGCATGCTAATACTCTTTTGAAATAAAGTAATATTGGCATTTAAAAGGAGAGAGTTTACATGATAGAGAGTAAAGTTGTAGATTCTGTACCAACTCTTAATGAGAATAGTTGTCAAATATGGTGGGCAAGAATTTCAGATTTACAATTATGGCATAACAATTTACTAAATGATGTAGAGCGAGAGAAAGCAAATTCATATCATCATTCGGCAGACCGTGCGCGTTTTATAATAGGTTGCGTAATTAGTAGATTAGTACTTGGAAAGGTACTTTCTATGTCGCCAGTTCAAGTGCCAATTAATCGAATGTGCCCAGTATGTAAATTACAACATGGCAGACCACAGTTACCAGAAGGTATGCCGCAAATATCAGTCTCACATTCGGGTGAGTGGGTTGTTGTTGCATTTACTAAATCTGCACCTGTGGGTGTTGATGTTGAGCAAATGAATCCAAATGTAGATGTTATGAAAATGGCAGAGGGCGTATTAACAGACATTGAAATAGCACAAGTTATGAAGTTACCTGATGAGCAGCGACTAGAAGGATTTTTAACATATTGGACTCGAAAAGAAGCAGTGCTGAAAGCGACAGGTGAAGGACTATTGATTCCACCGGTAGAAATTACAGTATCAGCTCCAAATGACCCTCCAAAATTGTTGATTTTTAAAGATAGACAAGAGTTAGCAGAAAATACAATGATGGAAGATGTAAGGCCAAGTGTGGGTTATATGGCTGCAATTGCAATATTCAGTAAAGAAGTGATTGAAATCACGCAGTTAGACGCGGGATTGCTATTAAATCATCGTTAATTTTTAATAAAATTTCTTATAGAAGAGGTGTTCCTCATGTTAGTAGCGGAAAATAGAAAAACTGAATTAACTTATAATGTACAGGCAATTAAAGATATGTTGTTTTCTAGAAATACGTCATCTATTCTAGCTTTAGAAAAACTTGTAAAAGATACAGTTCAGTTTGATGTACTTGAACAGGAAGCGCTTAATAGACAATACATTCCGAAAGAAGCAAAGAATTTCTTTGATAAAAACGGAACATTTCTTTATCGCGTATCTAATGTTAGTTATAAAGGTAAGGTGTTATCTGAAAATCTAATTTTTGCAGACACTTCGTTTTTACCGGATACAATAAAGAGTGAATTAGAGAGTGGAAATATTCCTGTTGAAAACCTTATAGAAAAGATGGAAGTAAGAAGAAACGTATTATATGAAGGATATCAGCCATCTGGAAATATTATCGAATTGTTTGATGGATGTTCTGTTGCGGCGAATGTTTATCCAACTAGAAAATATCAAATTGTAAGTAACTGCAAATGTGTATTTTATATTTGTGAAGTGTATCATGCAGAGAATATAAAGGAACTGCTTAAATAAGAAATAAACAATAAACAAGAAACCAGCCTATAAAATGGCTGGTTTCTTGTTTATTTAACAGCTTCTTTTAATTCTTTTCCTGCTTTAAATGCTGGAACTTTACCAGCAGCAATCTGAATTTCTTCTCCAGTTTGCGGATTACGCCCTGTACGAGCAGATCTTTCACGCACTTCAAAAGTTCCAAAGCCGATTAGTTGCACTTTATCGCCAGATTGTAATGCATTAGCAATTGTGTCAAATACGGATTGTACAGCTGCAGAAGCATCCTTTTGAGAAATATCAGCTGATTGTGCTACATTTTTAACTAATTCTGTTTTGTTCATGTTTTCACCTCATAAAAAAATTTTTAGAATGAATGTTTTAGTATAATGGTTAGTAAAGATAAAGCTAACTTTGTGATTAGAAAGAATGCTGTATATTTATGTTAATTTCGTTGAAAGAAACTGAATCCCTGCTAATAATTAGGGATTAATTAAGAATTGATGCATACAACAAGCTGTAATATGAGGATGAGGGGGAATATACGGATGATTTTTCGTGAAAAGAATGAGAAAGAAAGTATATTAATTCGTCAACATGATCATGGTTTTTTAGCTGGTGAAATTGCAAGACATATAATAGAAGATTTTTTTGAAGATAAAATATACTTAAAAGAGACAATTGATGCTATATATGAGCATGATAGAGGATGGATAGAGCTTGATAAAGTACCAATTTTGAATGATGCTAAAAATATTCCATATACATTTATGGATTGTCCAAGTTCATTACGCTTTGTTTTTTATACGATTGGTTTGAATGCAATTGAAGAGTCAAATCCATACGGGGCGCTACTTTGTAGTAAGCACTTTTTATCATTTTCATTAAATGAGGAAGATGAAGAGATGATGTCTTTTTATAAACATGAATTGGAACGACAAAAAAGAATTTTGAAAACGTTAACAAAAGAACAATATGCGATGTTTGATAAACATTATAGATTATTAAAGTTTTGTGATGAACTTTCTTTATATGTATGTATGAATAAACCTGGTGTAAAAAAGAAAGATGAAATTAATTTATTTAAAGAGGGTTTTGAAGGAACAGAAATGTTTAATAGTAAGGGGGAGAAGCCTATTCAAGCTGAATGGGTGGATGAAGAAACAATTCAAATAACATCGTTTCCATTTAAAACGGAATTTCATACGTATGTAAAATATAAAACTATAAATAAACATGAAGTTAAAGAAAAAGGGATTGTAAAAGCTGATAGAGAATCGGAAATGAAGAAGCAAAACATTCGTTTCATACAATAAGGAGGAGATTTAGATTGAAAGATTACATGTTAAAACAGTTTGATTACCATGCTTGGGCTAATACACGATTATTCAACCGACTAAAAGAGTTACCAAACTATGAGACAATTTTTAATGAACAGATACAGAGTGTATTCCCATCAATTAAGGATACTTTTGTACATATTTATATTACAGATCAAGTGTGGTTACACATATTGCATGGTAAAAGTATGAGTGAAGTAGTACAAGATCGAGAAAAATTACGAAAACAAATCGAAACTAAATCGTTACATGAATTAGAAAAAATGTTTGAAAACATGGTAAATCAATATAAAGAATTTTTAAGTACAATACAAGACGTAAATACTGTATTTGTTATTGAGAACCCATATGCAGGTGCATTAGACACTTCCATTTTAGAGTTAGTGCAACACGTCGTAAATCATGGTACATATCATAGAGGGAATATAACAGCAATGATCCGTCAACTTGGTTATTCATCTACAATGATGGATTTTGTACTTTATTTACATATGGTTCAGGAGGGAAAGGAATTGAAATAGAGAAAAAAGGAATGGCTTATTATAAATGAGCCATTCTTTTTTTTAGTGATTAACTTGCCTGTTTTTTATGACTTTCTTTCAATTTCTCTGCTTGTAAAAAGCGATTCGTTTCAGCGACAACAATACCACTTAATCCGATTAGACCAATTAAGTTTGGAATCGCCATAAGTCCATTTGCTATATCGGCAAATGTCCATACGACACCTAGCTTTAAATTAGCACCTATTGCAATCATAACGATAAAGATTGCTTTATAATATCGTACAGCACCTTGTCCGAATAAATAAGCTACACACTTCTCTCCGTAATACGACCAACCTAAAATAGTAGAGTAGGCGAATAATATAATGGCGATACCGAGAATCATACTACCAGCAGTACCGAATACGGATTGGAATGCTAATGTTGTAGCTTCAACACCAGTTTTACCTGATTTCCATGCGCCTGTAGTAATTAATACTAGCCCCGTAATTGTACATACAATAAATGTATCTAGAAAAGTACCAGTCATAGAAACTAAAGCTTGTTTTGCAGGTGAATCTGTTTTGGCAGCAGCCGCAGCAATAGGAGCACTTCCTAAACCAGCCTCGTTAGCAAATACACCACGTGCCATTCCTATTTGAATTGCAGATGCAACTGTTGCTCCGATAAAACCACCAGCAGCTGCAGTACCTTGAAATGCACCAGAAAAAATAAGTGAAAATGCTTCTGGAATTTGATCAAAGTGATAGAAAATAATAATAAGGCCAGCGATTATATAAAAGAATGCTTTAATAGGAACGATATATCCAGTAACTCTACCAATCTTTTTTACACCGCCCAAAATAACGATAGCGATTAAGAATGACATGAGTATACCAGTTAATGCAGGAGGGAAAGAAAAATTGATTCGCATTGCCTCTGCAACTGAATTAGATTGAACCATATTACCGATACCGAAAGAAGCAGCTGTGCCGAATATAGCGAATAAAACAGCCAGCCATTTTTTCCCTAAACCACGTTCTAAATAATACATTGGTCCACCGGAGTATTCACCATTTTCATTACTAACACGGTATTTCACCGCAAGGATTGCTTCGGCATACTTTGTTGCCATTCCAAATAAAGCAGTAATCCACATCCAAAAGATTGCGCCGGGTCCACCGATTGTCACAGCAGTTGCGACACCTGCTATATTTCCCATACCAATCGTTGCAGCCATAGCTGTCATCAGTGCTTGGAAGTGACTAATATCTCCAGAAGATGATGTATCCTCTGATTTTTTAAAAGCTAGTTTGTGAGCGTATATTAGTTTACTAAATTGTAAACCTTTTAAGCGCACTGTGAGAATGATACCAGTTCCAACAAGTAGCAACAAAGTTGGTAACCCCCACACATACTGATTAATTTGTTCTAATACTTTACTTACTGTCTCCATCTGTATTCTCCTTTTTTAGAAAAAATAAAAACCACTTCAAGGAAATGAAATGGTCTCTGGAGAAACAAGGGATAGAAAAATAAACCGATACAAATCGGCATTTTCTTTCGCTTGTCTCTGTCCTTTTACCTGAGAGATTATCCGCTAGATTAGCGGATTTGCTCCTTCGGTGCTCGTTTTCCTCCGCGCTATATTAAGCGAGAGGGAGTCTCTCCAGAGATTCGTCCCCATGCAGTTCTACTTGTAAACAAGACCTGAGAGTTTCAAAGTTGGTTCAGCAACTTTTTGCCCCGTCGGTAGATCAATAGACCTTCTCCTGAATGGTTCATCCGAATTATAAAATTAAAAACTTAAACGCATTGATTCTGTATAGAATCAATAAAAACATTATAGATATACAATTAGTGAAATGCAATCATTTTTTATTTTGAAATAGTAAATAAACTTATTTTTTTGGTATTCCTAATTTATCTTCTATTTTATGATCTCAGGAGAGATTACTTATTATATATTCGAAAAATGAATGGTGATAAAAGAGATAGGACGTAACAATGTAGGATTATTTATGTCTTACTTTCAAATTTTCAATTCTGAATTATTTGAATTATAATTGTTGTATGTGTGGAATAAACCAATATTTTATAGGGAAATGAGTTGATAAATTGCCAAGAATAAAAAAAATAGGGCGTTTTTGTCCTGTGGATGATGAAGGATTTATTATAAACGATGCACATTTTAATAAAATTCAGCCTGTGTTTTTGGAGGTAATACAAGAAATAAAGGATACTTGTTGTCAATTTTTGCGGGATGATTTGCACAGTGTTTATATAAGGGGTTCTATTCCAAGAGGGATTGGGATAGAAGGGGTTGCAGATGTAGATATGATTATATTAGTTCGAAAGAATCCTCAAGTAATTGACTTAAGCTGGAGAAAGGAGCTAGAAGTCCAAATTACACAGCAGTTTAATTGTATATCAGGAGTGGAGTTAAGTTTTTATAGTGAAAAAGAAGTAATAAACTCAGAGGATTTTTCTTTTATAGGATTTATGATTCAGACACATAGTGTATGTATATTAGGTGAAGACGTAAAATTATATTTACCTAAATATAAAGTAAGTCAGGAGATAGCGTATGAACATCTCATTCATTTGCGGAAACAAATTGAACAAACACACGAAGAGTTAATTCATAATAAGGACGTGGATGATATAGAGGATTGTTGTCGTTGGATCATGAAGATTGTAGTCAGGGCAGGTCTAGCATTAACAATTGATAGAGAAGGGCTGTATTCCAGGGACTTATATCCAGCATATGAGTTATTTAGTAAGCATTTTCCCGAACAAGAAAAAAATATGAGGAAAGCACTACAATATGTAATTGAACCGATAAAAGATATAGAAGAAATCTTATCATTTTTAGATACGTTTGGTGATTGGTTGATAGAAAAAGCAGAGGATTCTTTGAAAAATATACAAATTTAATAAACTATAATTTCATTATGTAAACAGATTGTGTTGAAGAATAGAAGAGAGGAGAGATATTGGGATTTTTACATTGTGGATGTATTCTCGCAAGGCAAGTATTCAGGTAATCAACTTGCGTTATTTATGGAAAATTAGGGATTTTCTAGTTGGGAAATCAATGATCTTAATGTCCGTGATTTTGCAGATTATTATGGAATCACAGAGGATGTGGCAACAGGAAGCTCAAATGGATGTTTAGCGGCGTATCTTATAAAATATCGTTATCTTGGAACGAAAAAGATAAATATGCATGTTGGACAAGGGGATGAGATAAATCGCCATTCTCTAATACATATAGAAGCAGAGGTGATTGAGAGTAAAATTAATGTTTGCGTTGGTGGAAAAATAGAAAGTATTGCAAGTGGGAAATGAACCTTATCATAAGGGGGATTAGAAATGCTATTAAAAACAATATTTTGCAAGGTGGAAGAAGAGAAAAGGGAATTGTTTTCTGATGCGCAAGAAAAATGGCGTGATTTACAGTATTTAGACGGATTCTATGGACAATTTGGTGGGTGGAATGAAGGGGAAGCGTGTGTATATACTTTATGGGAAGATAGAAATGCATATCAATCATTCATGAATGATGCTCATGATACAATTTTTTTAAATAGTAATCAAGAAGGCACATATATTTCCTGTAATATTGAAATGTTTCAAACGTTGTATGATATAACAGAAACTCCTTTGAAAGACGTAACTGCACAAGGATCATTTGTAAGAGTTGCAATTTGCGATGTGAAAGAAGGAAAAGAAAAGTATTTTTTACATACGCAAGAAACAATTTGGAATAAAGGAATGGAAAATGCAAAAGGAATGTTAGGTGGAGTTGTTGGGAAGTCTTTAAAGACTGAAAATCGTTACATAGTATTAACGTATTGGCAAGATGAAATAGCACATGAACTCTATATGAAAGAAATTTTCCCAGAGTTATATCAGTTGGCAAATGTAAATGAGTATGTTGAAAATATAAATGGGAATAGAGTTATTCGGGAGGAAGAATGGTCTGTTGCCGCTTCTAAATAAAGTTAGAACTTATTAAAGTAGCTAGTTTCGAAAAATTCGATACAGAACATTAGTTCTTGTACAATTACTTTGTACAAGAATAAGAGGGGAGATATTTAAATGAGTAGAGTTTTAAGATTTGAATTGCAAGTCCCAAACCCTGAAGAAGCTATTCAATTTTATACAAATAGTTTTGGATGGAAGTTTGAAAAAATGCCTGGGCCACATGACTATTGGTTCATAATTACAGGTGAGAGTGATAGACCTGGTATCGATGGTGGATTAATGAAATCACCTGATGGTGCTACTAGGACAACTAATTCGATTGAAGTACCTTCAGTTGATGAGTACATAAATAAAGTTATTGAAAATGGTGGACAAGTAGTTGTACCTAAAACTGCTATTCCTAATATGGGTTACTTTGCTTATTGTATAGATAATCAAGGGCTTCTTTTTGGAGTATGTGAAGAAAATAGTGAAGCGTAAAAAAT
Source organism: Bacillus sp. RC242 (assembly GCF_044908245.1). Taxonomy (NCBI): domain Bacteria; kingdom Bacillati; phylum Bacillota; class Bacilli; order Caryophanales; family Bacillaceae; genus Bacillus; species Bacillus sp. RC242. Next base: position 183,064 of record NZ_JBIYCZ010000009.1, on the reverse strand, counting down.
TAGGGGAGTTCGAGATTATTTTGTTTGTTGAACGATGTTTTCTATCAAAGATTATAATTATTGAACACTTTTGTATAAAAACTAGTATTCGTTTAGTTGAAGAAGGATCCATTTTGATTATTTTCAAAAGGGTTCTTTTTTATTTTTCACATATTGTGAGTTATTTAGGCATGATTAATCAAACTTATATCGGTATATTATCTATGAAAAAAGTAAATAAATGATGTTATATTCAAGGGTTAATCTATTGACTGCTAAACAGTTTGAGGTGAAAAGGAAAAGAGGACCAATTATTTTCGTGTAAACATGTAATTAAGTGAAGACGTCATATACCCTTTCATGTTAATATATTTAAGTTATAATAGGATGCTTACCCTTTTGTATTGTACGGTAGAAGCAGTGTGAGCTTGAAATTTTTTATGAAAAGGATGTGCCTAACTTGCGTATCAATAAATTTATTAGTGAAGCTGGAAAAGCGTCTCGACGTGGAGCAGATAAGTTAATTAACGAGAGAAAAGTAATTATTAACGGTAAGGTTGCAAAAATTGGTGACCAAGTAAATCCAGGTGATGACGTACGAGTAAATGGAGAGCAACTTCGTATTGCTCGAGACCATGTGTATATCGCTTTAAATAAACCAGTAGGTATTACATGTACAAGTGAAAAGGCCGTAAAAGGTAACATTATCGATTTAGTGAATCATCCTTTACGAATTAATCACATCGGACGTCTCGACAAAGACTCAGACGGTTTAATTTTGTTAACGAATGATGGCGATATCGTTAATGAGATTTTACGTGCTGAAAACAAACATGAGAAAGAATATATCGTTTCAGTAGATAAGCCGATTACACCGGAGTTTTTAGAGAAAATGGCAGCAGGTGTTAAAATTTTAGATACAAAAACACTTCCTTGTGAAGTAACACAGTTATCAAAATATGAGTTTGAAATTATTTTAACACAGGGGCTAAATCGTCAAATTCGTCGTATGTGTGAAGCTCTAGGTTATCAAGTATATACGTTAAAACGTACGAGAATTATGAATATTGAATTGAATAATTTACCGGTTGGACAGTGGAGAGATTTATCGAAAAAAGAGAAAAAACGCCTATTTTCAGACTTAAATTACGAACCACAAGATTGGTAAAAAAGAGAAGGGGAAACCAAAAATGTTTTTGGTTTCTTTTTTTGAATAAAAAAAATATTTTTAACACTTGTAAAAATAAAATGAATAGGATATATTAAATAACAATAAATGGATTTTTTACAAAAGCAAAGAAAAGGACACGAGTTATTTTAAACGGTTATACAGAGAAGGAAGAAAAGCTGAGAACTTCCTAACGCAGAAAAATAACTTACCACCTTAGAGCTGCACTGGGGAAATCAAGTATCTAGTGCCGTGTAAGCGACGTTACCCGCAAAAGAAGCCATTATGTTTTTTGTGATGGGAATCTGGGTGGAACCACGAATATAAGCATATTCGTCCCTATTTACTAGGGATGAATATGCTTTTTTATATTTAATTTCATAATAAGCGAAGAAAAGGACACGAGTTATTTTAAACGGTTATACAGAGAAGGAAGAAAAGCTGAGAACTTCCTAACGCAGAAAAATAACTTACCACCTTAGAGCTGCACTGGGGAAATCAAGTATCTAGTGCCGTGTAAACGACGTTACCGTAAAAGAAGCCATTGCATGTTTGCGATGGGAATCTGGGTGGAACCACGGGTAAAAGCACACTCGTCCCTATTTTAGGGATGAGTGTGCTTTTTATTATGAAATGGAGAGATGAAAAATGAAAGAACAGATGATTGAAATTAAATTTCCAGATGGTAGCGTTAAAGAATTTGTGAAAGGTATTACTTTGGAAGAAATTGCTGGTTTGATTAGTAGTAGTTTAAAAAAGAAAGCAGTCGCAGGAAAAGTTAATGAGCAGTCTTTTGATTTAAGACGAAACATTGAAGAAAGTGCGAAAGTAGAAATCATTACTATGGATTCAGATGAAGGGGTAAAAATTGCAAGACACTCTGCGGCACATATATTAGCGCAAGCTGTGAAAAGAATTTATGGTGATGTGAAGCTTGGAGTAGGGCCAGTTATTGAAAATGGATTTTATTATGATATGGATCTTGCAAGTAGTGTAAATGTTGAAGATTTACCGGAAATCGAAAAAGAAATGAAAAATATTATAAATGAAAATGTAAAGATAGAACGAGTTGAAATCTCTCGAGAAGAAGCAAAAAAACTGTTTCAAGAAATGAATGATAGTTTGAAATTAGAGCTTTTAGAAGCAATTCCTAATGATGAGAGTGTAACACTTTATAAACAAGGTGAATTTGTAGATTTATGTAGAGGACCACATTTGCCATCTACTGGTTATTTGAAAGCATTTCAATTAACTCATGTTTCTGGTGCATATTGGCGAGGCGATAGTAACAATCAAGTGCTTCAGCGTATATATGGCGTTGCATTTGCTTCACAAAAAGAATTAGAAAATTATTTGCATTTTGTTGAAGAGGCTGCGAAGAGAAATCATCGGAAATTAGGTAGTGAACTTGAATTGTTTATGTTTTCGGAAGAGGCTCCGGGAATGCCCTTTTACTTGCCAAAAGGACAGATTATTCGCAATGAATTAGAAGCATTTTTAAGAGAAATTCAAAATGAGTACAATTATCAAGAAGTGCGTACTCCATTTATGATGAATCAAGAATTATGGGAGAAATCAGGACACTGGGGACATTACAAAGACAATATGTATTTCTCAGAAGTAGATCATAAAAGTTTTGCGTTAAAACCGATGAATTGCCCAGGCCATATGCTTATGTTTAAAAATAAATTACATTCTTATCGTGAGTTACCGATTCGTATGTGTGAGTTCGGTCAAGTGCATCGACATGAATTTAGTGGCGCTTTAAACGGATTATTAAGAGTTCGTACTTTCTGCCAAGATGATGCTCATTTATTTGTAACTCCAGAACAAATTGAAGATGAAATTAAATCAGTAATGGCGCAAATTGATTACGTATATAAAACTTTTGGATTCCAGTATGAAGTAGAGCTTTCTACTCGTCCAGAAGATTCAATGGGTGATGATAAATTGTGGGAGCAAGCAGAAGCGGCATTAGAAAATGTATTACATTCATTGAATTATAAATATAGACTAAATGAAGGTGACGGCGCATTTTATGGACCGAAAATTGATTTCCATATTAAAGATGCTTTAAATAGAAGTCATCAGTGCGGAACAATCCAGCTCGATTTCCAAATGCCAGAGAAATTCGATTTAAATTATATAGATGAGAAGAATGAAAAGAGAAGACCAGTTGTCATTCACAGGGCAGTTTTAGGCTCGTTAGACCGATTCTTAGCGATATTAATTGAGCACTTTGGAGGCGCGTTCCCGGCATGGGTAGCACCAGTTCAAGTGAAAGTAATTCCAGTTTCAAATGCAGTGCATGAACAATATGTAAATAGGATTGCAGATAAATTAGCACAAGCCGGAATTCGTGTCGAACGAGATATACGAGATGAAAAGTTAGGATATAAAATTAGAGAAGCGCAAATGCAAAAAGTTCCGTATGTTCTTGTTATTGGGGATAAGGAAATGGAAAGCGAAGCTGTAAATGTACGGAAATATGGTGAAGAGAAGTCAGAAGTTGTTGAACTAGATGCGTTTGTGGAAAGTATGAAAGAGGAAATTAAAAATAGGAAATAGAGATTGATAATAAAACACACCATTAATATGTAATACTGAAGTTAAAGTAATTAAAGATATATTAAATAACAATAATAAACGCAGAGAAGGGATAGCTTAATTGCTATCCCTTCATCTTAATTTCACAATCTAATCCCATTGGTTGAAGAAAGTTGTTATTTGTTTTTATTGAGTGTATTCGTCGCTTTTGTACTCCAAAATATCACCTAGTTGACAATCTAAAGTCTTACATATCGCTTCCAATGTTGAAAAACGAACCGCTTTTGCTTTCCCATTTTTCAGAATGGAAAGATTCGCCATCGTAATCCCAACCCTCTCCGAAAGCTCCGTTACGCTCATTTTTCGTTTTGCTAACATCACATCAATATTAATAATAATTGTCATATTCTCCACCTCAGACTGTTAAATCATTTTCTGATTTTATATTAATAGCTTCTTGTAAAAGCCTTTGGAGAACAGCAGCAAAAACGGCAATCACCATAGAGGCGAAAATGATGGTCAATCCGATTGGTATGAAACTTGGAGGATCAATTTTTTTCGCCATGAGATAGTAGAGTGGCATACCTAGCAAGTACAAGGTACTGATCGTGATGGCACAGTATTTTATATTCTTTAAAGCCTTTACCGATAATTCCGAGAACGCTTGGTTCTTATCAATATAGCTTAAAAGTTTAAAAGCTTGATACAGAGCAAAGTAAAAAGGTATCGCTGCCGCGTACATATCGATTAAAACGAGAGATTTCATATAAGCAATATCTGGATACAATTCTCCAGCGAAATTCCCAATCTTAGGCACCAAAAATATGCACAATGCAAGAACTGGGAATCCTATAAAAATAATAGCTAGCTTTAAAAAGAGTGTCGTAACTTGTTTCATAAAAAGCACCTCACTTATGTAATAACAACATGATTTTATCATGCGATTTATCGTTTTGCAATAAAAATGTATTGTTTTTTATTGTGTTATTATTTTTATTGAAATATCTTTTAAATTTTGATAACAATAAAAAGCATTTCTCATTCCAAAGAAATGCTCTTATGAAGTGGTTTGTTTTTTTTAACCTTACAAAAATGTAAGGTAAATGTAAGGGAAATCGAATGAAAGGATTTTAGAAAAGTGAGAATATTAAGCAGAGAAATCGTTTGTATTTCTTATGTATCTCAATCTGCATTTGGAAAATTTAAAAATTCTTAAGAATTTTTATGAGAAAAATATAAGAAATATATGGGAAATTTATACTATACAAAAGGGATGGAGTGAAAGAGATGTCAACAAATGTAGTTACTGTAGAAAGTGTAGAAAAAACGTATGGGAAAAGAAATGAGAATCAGTCAAAAGCATTAAGGGGTGTTTCATTAAGTATTAAAGAAGGAGAGTTTGTAGGGATTATGGGTCCTTCTGGATCTGGTAAAACGACATTATTAAATGTGATTAGTACACTTGATCAAGCGACAGGTGGTAGTGTAACAATAGCTGGCACAAATATTACTTCTATGAAGGGGAATGCATTATCAGATTTTCGTTCTCAAAAACTAGGATTTATTTTTCAAGACTTTAATCTACTAGAAAATTTATCAATTTATGAAAATATCGCTTTACCACTTTCCCTGCAAGGCGTACCGTCAAGTGAGATTACTGGAAAAGTAAATGGGGTTGCGACGAAATTAGGGATTACTGAAATTTTAACAAAATATCCGACTGCTGTTTCTGGTGGACAAAAGCAAAGAACAGCGGCAGCACGAGCTTTAGTACATAATCCGGCAATCGTATTAGCAGATGAACCGACAGGAGCACTTGATAGTAAAAATGCAAAAAGTTTATTAGAAGCGATGCAAGATTTACATGAAAATCACAATGTAAGTATTTTGATGGTAACACACGATGCATTTAGTGCAAGTTATTGTGAACGTATTTTATTTATTCAGGATGGACTTCTTTATAAAGAGTTAAATCGTCAAGGAACACGAGAAAATTTCTATCAAGATATTTTAGGTGTGCTTGCCCAAATGGGCTCAGCAACTGAGTCGAAGTAAGGAGGCGAGACTGTGTTATTCAAATTATCACGTCATAGTATGAAAAAAATGTTAAAGGATTATATGGTGTTACTTATTGGTCTAGTCATTAGTATTAGTATTTTTTACATGTTCCAAACGATGGCGATGAATAGTGAATTTACAAAAGATAATAGTCTCATTAGTAGTATTAGGCTCGTCTTCTGGGTTGGTGCAATATTGCTTTCTTTCATTACAGTTTTTTACATCATATATGCCAATTCTTTTTTACTTACATTAAGAAGAAAAGAACTCGGTATGTACATGATGCTTGGAGCGAAAAAGAAAAAAGTAGCGCAATTATTATTTATTGAGACTTTTGGTATGGGTATTGTCAGTATTATTATCGGTATTTTAGTAGGAATAGTACTTGCTAGTGTAGCAGGAAATTTTTTAATGAATGGAATGGAAATTTCAGCAAAAGGTAATTACGCATCTGTGTACACACCAGCTATATTAGTTACATCTATTTTCTTCTTAATATTATTTTTCATTACTGGTTTAATGAATAGTTTCCGATTATTACGTAAAACAGAATTAGAGTTAATACGTGAAGATGAAACGCAAGATGAGGTGAAGAAAAGTAAGATTCGCACTGTTATTATGACAGTACTAGGTGTATTGCTAGTAAGTACAGGATATTATTTTATGGTGAATATAAAAATGTTTGCTGAACTAGGATTTATAATAGCGACAATTGTTACGACAGTAGGAACGTATTTCATTTTTAGCTCGTTGCTCCCACTTTTTGTAATGAAAATTAAGGGAAATAAAAAACGAAATGAAACGGGATTAAATAGTTTTACTTATGCACAGTTACGTTTTCGAGTAACTAGTTTATCGAGAGTACTAGGCACTGTAGCGATGTTAATTGCATTAGGTGCAGGTGCGATGACAGCAGGTATGGCGTTTCAAAAGAATGTAGGCATTATGACAGACTTCTCACGTGTATATGATGTCGTAATTCATAATCCAAATGAACAAGATAAAGCGGCATTAAAAGAAATGGAAATTGTTGAAGAAAGCAAGTATAAGTATAAAGTAGATGGAGAAGCGGTTTATTATTTACGTAACGACTTAACTGAAAAACCACCACTTATTTCAGATCATTTTGATACAAAGACTTTAAAAGAACCTGCTCGTAAACATGTGGCTGCACCTTTAACTGAACCTGTCTATTCTGCTTTGGAAGCTCCTGAAGTAGCCAATAAGCTTCCTCGTATGCCAAAAGATTGGGAAGATGCGGTTGTAAGAGAGATACAAATTACACATAATCAGTTTAACGGAAAACCGGTAAGAATTGCAGATGAAGAGCATTACAAAGGAATTCAAGGAACAGAACATACTGTAACATTAGCAAAAGTAGATGATATGAAAAAATATAAACCGTTATTGACAGAAATTGATAAGAGGCAAAAAGAACAAATTGAAAAAACAACAGGTACAAAAGTAGACTTATTTACGAAAATGACAATTTATCAATTTATGAACAGTTTCATGAGCGGAACAATGTTTATGGGATTTTTCCTTGGAATTGCGTTTTTAGCAATGATGGCGAGTTCTCTTATGTTCAAAATATTAACAGGAGCTTCTCGTGATGTACGCCGTTATGAAATGTTACGGAAAATCGGTGTAAGACGTAGTATGTTAACAAAAAGTATATATAAAGAAATCTCATATTTATTTATCTTCCCAGCAATTATTGGAATTTCCCACGTGTTAGTAGGGCTTAACTTATTCAGCTTCATATTAGTTGACCCATTTGTAAAAGTGTGGATGCCAATAGGAATCTTCATAGTAATTTATTTCATTTATTATTGGATTACTGTCCAACTTTATAAAGGTATGGTAATGCCGAAAGAAAAGATAGCGAAATAGGAAAACAATTGAGTCCTTGTTATGAAAACAAGGGCTTTTTCTGTGTTTGTGATACATAAATACGTGTATGCGAGATGTTTTCAAGTCTTTCTGTAATGAATATATAGAAAATTAAGGAAATGTTAAGGGTTTATGTAGTGGAAAGTTAAGAAGTGTATGGGAGACTAATAATGTACAAACAAATTTAGATGGAATTGATATTTTTATAAATTTAAAGGAAAGGAAACGTTGTATGAGGAAGATAAAAAAATTAATAAAACTTATCGGAGTCATTACTATACTATTACTAATCATAGCGTTGGTATTTCCTACATGGACCTCACAAATAAGGGTCAAAAACAGTATAAGTACATTAGAACAAGTAGAGATAAATGGAACTGGTCATGAAATTATGATACGCGGCAAAGATAAGAGTAATCCAGTTATTATCTTTGTACATGGTGGACCAGGTTCTTCGGAAATACCATATGCTCAAAAATACCAAGACTTATTGGAAGAGAAATTCACGGTTGTCAATTACGATCAAAGAGCAAGTGGAAAATCGTATCATTTCTTTGAAGACTATTCTAACCTTTCATCAGATCTACTCGTGGAGGATTTATTAGCTATGACGGATTACGTTTCAAAACGTCTAGGCAAAGAAAAAGTAATTTTAATAGGCCATTCTTATGGTACATATATTGGAATACAGGCTGCCAACAAAGCTCCTGAAAAATATGAAGCATATATTGGCATTGGACAGATGAGCGATACAGTAGAAAGTGAGATGGATAGTTTAAACTACGTTATTGAACAGGCACAAAATGCTGGGAATGCGGATGAGGTTTCACATTTAAAAGGGTTAACTGAAAAAATTAAAAATGGTGATACATATACCCCGCGAAATTATGTTGCGAAATATGGTGGAACATCAAGACTCATTGAAAATCCAGATGGTGATAACATGGGGATGTTATTCAGTAATGAATATAACTTGTTGGATGTAATTCGTTATAACGTTGGATTATCACACTCTCAAACTGTCTTATTAGAAAAAGACTTAAAGAATCCATTACCTACTAAAGTAACTAAACTGAAGTTACCGCTTTATTTTCTTATGGGTAAATATGACTATAATACTTCATTTCATGCAGCTAAACAGTATTTTGATAGGATTGAAGCGAATCAAAAAGAATTTATAGCTTTTGAAAACTCAGCACATTACCCTCAATTTGAAGAGAAGGAAAAGTTTTATGAGTGGTTGTGTGATACATTCGTAAAATGAAATTAAATAAAAAAGCACTTATTTTAAAAATAAGTGCTTTTTTATAGTATATAATCGATCAAGAAGGAAAATGTTGGATAATAGTCGAAAGATATAATACAACTTCAGAGAAATGACGAGAATCGATATGTTTTGTCGAGAGAGGAGTTATTTTATTAAAAGATATAGGTACTATACATAGTTTTAGTTTCTGAATATTCGTTTAAATAGAAGGGGTAATAGTTATGTTCATTCGAATTGGTAAGTGGTGTGGGGTTACTTGTTTACAATTATTTGCTGCAATCTTATGTATAATCTGTCTAGGTGCGCTCCCTCGGTTATTTAAGGGATTACAAATTGATTTAATCGGTTTTTGGAATGCAATTATATATGTTGGTGAGAAAGTACTTCACCCAACTGAAATTACATATGGTTTTCAAGCGCCGAGAAAATTATTTCCGCAAATTTGGATCCATTATATTGAAACGATGATAGTATTTCTTTCAGCATTTTTACTTTCTTTATGTATAGCGTATGTACTTGTTGTTTTTGTACTGCAGCGAACTCATATGAAACAAAGAATATGGAATGGGATTTTTCTTACCCTTGAGAGCATACCAGATATTTTACTTATTTTATTATCGCAACTTCTTGTCGTAATTATTTTTCAAAAAACAGGGTTTATGCCAATCAAACTGGCTGGATTAGGGGAAGAAAGAGTACGTTTGTTACCGATTATATGTCTTACAATACCAACAACGTTATTGTTTATTAAACTTTTGTTATTAAGGTTCAGAGAAGAATTAGAGAAAGATTATAGTATGTTTGCCAAGAGTAAAGGGTTAAGCTTACGGCATATTTTGACACATCATATTTCAAGAAATGTTTTATTGACGACAGTTTATTATGCGAAAACAAATATTTTATTTATGCTATCCAATTTATATATTATTGAATGGATTTTTAACACATATGGAATGTTTGTATTTGTAAAAGAACATTCGAACATAGAAATTTTCACAGTAAGTTTAATTATATTATATGTACCGATTTTTATCTTGTTTCGTTTATTACATACGCTTTTGCAAAATGTTATAAAGGAGCGTGCGTAATATGTGGCAAGTTGTTAAAAAAGATGTAAGGTTTTGGTTTGGTGTAACCTTTTTAAGTGTCCTTATGATTGTTAGTATTGGGAATACGTTGTTTTTCGATGGGAATATTCGTGAACTAACGATGATGTATAACGCAAAAGGAGAATTAGAGGTTGCTCCGTTTTCACCATCGAGTAAATTTTGGTTCGGAAGTGATGCGAAAGGCCGCGATCTTTTTCAACTAATAATAGAGGGAGCGAAATGGACGGTTGGTGCGAGTTTAATTATAGCGATTTTACGAGTAATTATTGGAGGGGGCATAGGCTTACTTCTCGGTATGTATAGTCGGCGTTCTTTTCCAATTATTTCGTCCTTTTTTGACCCATTCAGCATTGTGCCAATGGTTATGATTTCCTATTTTATATTAAGGGGAGTTTTAATGTTCGACAGTGGAGAGGCAGCTGCTCCGTTTCATTTGCGAGTTGCGTTTCAAATTATAGTTCTTGCATGTCTTGCAGTACCGACAGTTATGTTGTATGTAGCGCAAGAAGTCAAGCGTATTAAGAAAGAAGAATTTATGTTGGCGGCCACTGTGCTCGGCGGAAGTAAGTGGCAGAGGTTGAAACGCCATGTATGGCCGCATATGTTACCATCATTTCTTTTATTAGTAGCCCAGCAATTTGTAAGTACTTTATTACTCCTCTTGCATCTTGGTTTGTTGGAATTATTTTTTGGCGGAACAATAATTTTTGGCGCTATAGATGCAGATAGTGTAACAAAGGAATGGACTGGCCTAATTGGTCAAAACTTCCGTCACTTAACTACTCATACATGGATTGTACTTATTCCGATTGCTTTTTATAGTATGACAATTTTGTCAGGAAATCTTATTAGTAATAGTATGCAAGATGCGATTAAACTAGGAAATGTAAGAATGCCGAAGAGGAAGGATAAAGAAGTGAAAGTAGAGAAGCAAGTACAACCTACTATGAATGATTTTTCTTTCTATAAAGAGGTACAAAAATAAAGAAAGATAGCTGAAGACAAATTGTTTTCAGCTATCTTTTTTTGTTTAAAGTGGTGGTAAATCAATCTTACCTTCTTCAAATAATTCTTTTATCATATGTTTCGTATAACCAGCTGCTTGACCAAATGTGATTTTTGCTGGCATTGGTGCTTCATTTACATCTACAACTACATCAATAATGCATGGTTTACTTTGTTTTACCGCATTTTCAAAGGCAGGAAGTAAGTCATCTAAATGTTCTACACGGTATCCAATACCACCGCACGCCTCTGCGTATTTTGCGAAATCAGGATTCGTTAAGTCTGTACCAAATTCAATATTCCCCATAACTTCTTGTTCGAATTTAATCATAGCAATTTTATTATTGTTTAATACAATGACAACGATTGGTAGTTTATATTTAACAGCTGTTACGAAATCATTCATTGTCATTCCAAATCCGCCGTCACCACAAACTGCAAACACTTGTTTATCCGGGAAAGCAATTTGTCCAGCAAGTGCACCAGGTAAACCGCAGCCAAGTGTTGCAAGCCAACTAGAAATGATAAATTTCTGGTTTGTCATACGGAAGTGCCTTGCAGTCCATACTGTTACATTTCCGACATCGACTGAAAGAATTGCGTCATCTTCTGCTACTTTCTGCAGTGCATGCATAACTCGTTGTGGTTTAATTGGAGTAGAAGAATCTTCTTCTTGAGTGTGTAATTTTTCTTCCCACTTTTTCATCATTTCTTGATGATGCTCTAAGAAGGAATGATCCTCGTGTTTTTCTACATTTTCAATTAACCATTTTAATGTTTTATCAGCATCACCAGCTAAGCCGATATCTGTCGTATAACGTTTCCCGATTTGTGCAGGGTCTGTATCAATATGAAGTGTTTTTGCTTTTTCGGGCAAGAAACCAGTGAACGGATAAGAAGTACCAACCATAATTAAAGTATCTGCATGCTTCATTGCTTCATAAGAAGGTTTCGTCCCGATTAATCCTAATCCACCGATACAAAGAGGGTGTTCATCAGGAACAATCCCTTTAGCTGGTAATGTAAGTACGATTGGAGCACCGATATGTTCTGCAAATGCAAGTAAAGAATCTCTCGCATGTTTAGCTCCTTTTCCGGCTAAAATAACAGGTTTTTTCGCTTCATTAAGTGCGAGTTTCGCTACAGCTAAATCTTCTTCTTGCGGAAATATTTCTGGTAATGTAAAGGAAGAGTTTGTAATGCGCGCACCATTTTTCACTTCAAATTTTGGAACATCATCTGGAATTGTAAGAACAGAGACACCTTTTTTTGTATATGCCATTCGAATCGCTTGATTCACTACAGCAGGTAACTGTTCAGCTGACATTATTCGTTGGTTATAAACCGCGACATCATCAAACATTCTTTCTAAGTTTACTTCTTGGAAAAAATCCGTTCCGAGTAAATCACTTTCGACTTGTCCTGAAATTGCTAATACGGGAGCTTGATCGAGTTTCGCATCATATAAACCATTTAATAAATGAATAGCTCCAGGTCCTGCAATAGCCATACAAACACCAAGTTTTCCTGTTAATTTCGCATAGGCTGCCGCTGCTAACGCACCAGCTTCTTCATGGCGAACTTGAATAAATTTAATTTTATCTTGTTTTTTTCTTAAAGCTTCAATAATAGAATTAATGGAATCTCCAGGCATACCATATATGTGTTCTACACCCCAGTCAATTAAAAGATCCACTAATGCTTCACCGGCTGTTTTTCCAAACATAATCGTTCCTCCTTATAATAGGTAGATACTATTATGTTTTGGAGAAAAAGGGAAAATATACAAATGATATAACTTATTTGTTTTAATGATGTCCAGTGAAAAGAGTGAAGGCTATTATTAGTAAAAATCCACTAATAGACCACGATAGAAACGGAAGGAAAGGTAGCTGTTTTTTTGCTTTCCAAAGCATTTCGTGAATTGTGACATAGCCAAGAGAACCAATTGCGCTTCCCATAATAAGTCCTTGTAAATGGAGAGCTTTCCCGTCCATCATAATGCCAAAAACAGTACCGGTCCCTAGGATGAGAGAAAGTAATAAAGTTGTTAATAAAAATGAAATGTATTTATGTTTTGTAAAAAGAAATGGAATAATTAAAGCTAACCCTTCTGGAATATGGTGAATGACAATCGCAAGTAAGAAAGGAATGGCAGAGTCATTATGATTTATAAACGCTGTTCCTAACGCAAATCCACTCGGCATATTATGAATGAATATAGCGAAAGAAAGAAAAAGGAAGGTTTGCCATGCTTGTTGATCTTTCTTATGTATAATCGGATGATGACAATAGTTATCTAATAAGCTCATAACTAAAATACCGATAGCTATACCGAGCATAGGCCCAATTATTTCATAGCTTGAAAATGTTTCAGGAATAATTTCAAGTGATAAAAGCCCAAGCAAAATCCCACCACATAATGCGTATAAGCGATGCATCTTTTCTTCAATTAGTTGGCGTGTCGCTACTCCAACAGCACCTCCTAATAGTAATCCACCGAACGAAAAAAACGTAACGATTATAGGAATCCATAAACGTTCCATATCATCACACTCCAATTCTATCCCCGTGTTTTCAGCTTACTAATAGGGGAGGAAGATTAGTCCAAATAATTGTGTTTGATTATAGAGAAAAATCTATCAACTCGTTATAATTTATATATTGAATTTAAATGGATGTAATAAAAGATAGTATTACGAAGAAGTAGTAAATTAGAGCATAGTTAACAACTGTTTCTATTTTATACATATAATCGATCATTTCAGATACAACGAAACAGATGTCGCTTTAACAAGGAGATCATTCGATACTATGAACGATTAGGCTTAATTCCAGAGCCTAATCGTACCGAAAAAGGATACCGAATGTATTCCCTACAAATGGTCGATCGTTTGAATTTCATAAAACGGACGCAGGAATTCGGGTTTACCTTAAATGAAATTGACAAATTGCTAGGGGGGTGTCGATCGCAATGAAGCAAAGTGCGGTGACATATATGATTTCACTGTTCTTAAATTAGAGGACATCCAACGTAAAATTCAAGACCTTAAAAAAATTAAACAACTGTTGATAGACCTTAAGGAAAGATGTCCGAAAGCAAAGATATTTACGAATGTCCTATTATCGAAACTTTAATGGATTCAGAAAAGAAAGCAGAAGAATATTTATAAAAATAATAAATTGTAAAGGTGGAAGAATAATGGAAGATTGTTGTAGTAACCTTAAAGGAATAAAAATTGAAAATAATGGTCATTGTCCATCATGTAAAAATAAAGCTAAGAATGTAAAGTTGATTACATTAAAATCATTGCTTAAACCATCTGCATTAGAAACATTAAATGTTAAAGAAAATCACTATTTTTGTTCAAACGAAGATTGTGATGTAGTCTATTTTGATACGAATAATAAAAAATACTTTGTATCTGCCATAAAGGTAGCTGTACATCAAAAAGATGACTCAGCAACTACACCAATTTGTTATTGTTTTGATTGGACAAAAGAAAAAATTAAACAATATGTGGAAAATGGACTTACTCCTAATCCAGTAGAGCATATTCGCGAAAACATAAGAGAAAACCGATGTGGTTGTGAAGTAAACAATCCACAAGGTAGTTGTTGTTTAGGCAATGTTACAACAATGTCATAAGGAACCTAAATGTTGTTTTTTTTTACCAAAATATTTGGGGGTATTTCAAAATCTTAAGTTGATGGGTATGTGACGGTGCCCCATGCTCACCAAGCTAGTTAGTGTATGTTAAGTAAACCTTATGGATTTGTATATCTCATCCATCCACTTTCAGATTGTTTCGCTTTATACTTCCCATAAGACAGAAGCTTCATTGCCGAGCGATTGGCCGCATGAAAAACCAAGTTCAGCTTCCATTCTTCCTCCATTTCACTGGGATAGGTGGTGGATTCATAAACATAATAACCCGCCATGATACAGGGGACTACTTGCTCCGGTTCAAATCCATAAGCAGTTGCATCATCCACAACCAAATCAATGAGGCATCGGTTTCCATCTTTAACTTTTTTCTGGAGTAATTTTTTTACCGATCCTGGTACTAATTCTAATATTTTATCCTTCATGTCAGTCACCTCATCTTTTATCGTGTCCAGAGAGCCTGGGGATATGTGTCAAACAGAATGAAATTCCAACCGTAATTGCACAGGTTTAACAAGATCTTAAGGACTATATCACCCTAAAAGGGAAAATGGCTTTAAATCCAAGAAATCTGGTGAGACAGGGAGAAACGTATTCGTTCATTTTGCAGTCGATTGGAACGAAACAATTCAAATGTATATCGAATCGTGCCGTGCCGGGATTAAAAAGAGTATTCATCCTCATCAATTACGTCACAGCTATGCTACACATATGATTAACAACGGTGCGCCACTTGAAGTAATACAAAGCTTACTTGGTCATGAGAAGAGTGAAACCACGAGAATATATGCTCAGCTGAGCGGAAAGCTGAGACACGATTTTTATAGTGAATATTTTTGAAAGCTACTGAAATTAATCTTTAATCAAAATCGAGGCGTGCATATATAAAGACGTATCTTTTTGAATTGGGCCACTTAATGGAATATGCAGGAATTTCTTGAAAAAGTTTCGAAGTAGTTATTATACTGACGTTATTCAAAGGAGCAGGAAAATGCAAGAAAATATATCAATTCTTTTAAGTAATGTAAAATTAAAATAGTTGAGAAAGAGAAAGAAATATCAAAAATACAGAGGTGGCTTGCTTGCTAAGAGAAGAATTAAAGAAACGTGCAATATCGATGGTCCAAATTCCTAGTCATTTTCAACCTCTCATAGAGGAGTATGTTGAGCGAGAGAATGGAGAAGGCGAGGCTATTTTTTCATGGACAAACGAAGAACAAGATGAGGGTATTACTGTTAATCTAGATTTATCTGGTAATTTGATTGGTTTAACAATTGATAATAACGATAAAAATTCAGATGTGATTCCTTTAAATATAGAGGGAAAAAGAGAATGTGCCGAACAATTCTTACTTAGCAATTATCCTGAAGCATTAAAAGATTTAACATACTATAAAACAAAAAAAATTACTTGTGCAGACCGTTTTTACTATGAACAAATCGTTATGGACTTACCATTAGAACATGCTGGTTGTTATATTGATATAGACCTCGCGGGGAATATTGTTAACTTTACATATAAAGGTGTAAAAAGGATTCTTGTTATTCCAAAAATGTTGATTTCAAAAGAAAAACTGGTTGAACACGTACAAAATAGACTTAATTTTCAACTGACAATTGCAAAGTTGTCTACTGCTACTCATGATGTAGCAGTAGATGGACTCCGTCTTGTGTACGAACCTGAGCAATTTTTTATGAAATATAAAGCTGACGTTTTGAAACCAACGTTAACGATTATACATGACGAAGACGCTCCGCAAACATATGTCTTGCTTACTCCTCCTTCGAGTACGACCGTACGAAAAGATTTATCTATTGAAGATATCATTGGTATTACCGAGAGGATGGAAGTCATTCGTGAAGTAGATATGGGAGAAGAAACGGGCATAGTGTGGCGTAATCGAGACTGGGAGATGAAGGAAGCGGATTTATCTATAAATGGCTTTTTCAAAAGACAGTCAGAAGATACAGTTAAAGCCTTCATTTCAAAGAAAACTGGTAAAATCAGAGGCTTTATGTGGTTTAATGAACGAAGTGGTGATCTTAGACTTAGTCGTGAGGCATGTTATCAAAAAGCCATTGCGTTTTTACAAATGATTGTTCCAGATTATTATCGGTATTTACAAATGATTGTTCGAGAAAACGAGGAAGAAGAGGATGATTCTTCAATGAAAGAATCATTTACATTCCATATGCATAACGGCAATGGTATACCAATTCAACTTGAATTAGTTATGGTTGTTGTTAATCGTCAAACAGGGCAGGTTGATCATTATAGTGGACCGCGTTTTGATATGGAACAATTGAGCCAAATCCCTGTTGAACCGGTTATTTCAAAAAAAGAAGCAGGTGAAATATTTATCAATCATTTGGACTTTGAATTAGCTTGGAACAAAAATTATGATAGTGAAACAGAATCCTATATCCTTGTTTATCGAGCGTGTGATCGTCATTCCAGGACCTCCATCCAGTACATTGATGCCATGACTGGAGCAGTTATTTCCAATATAGATAAATAACATGTGATGACGTCAAATTGCACAGGTTCAAAGGGACAAAATTAACTAACCAAACTACAACTATGTTTTCTTATTCAACTAAATCTATAGTTAATTAAGGATTAAGTGATTTTAAGATAGTTATTCCATTAAAGGGCGCGATTGTTGAACAATACAGACAGAAAATGATCAAACTTTTTTTATAAAAGCTAAATAATTAATCTCAAAAGTTGAATCCATTTTGATCAATCTTGAACAGCTCCGACCCCAAGGGATGGGTAGGAAATGGACCAATGAGTAGGGGGAGATAAATGGCGGTTAGGCAAAAGCCTAAAGGGTCTTATAGTTAGTGGAAGCGAAGAGGATGTTATAGTGTTTGGTACAAGCATTAAGAAATCTTAGGAAACAGGGGAGAGAAGTTCTTTGTTTAATTTTCAGGGTATTTCAAATGTTAACGTTGACTGGGATTTATTTCTCATGCTAACATATAGATAATTTAATCAAGGCGGTGGAAATGTATTGGACTCAGATGTTGACTCGGATAGGTGGCTAAATGACCTCGATTTTCTCAGAGTACCCCTCATCATTTTGAGAATGTAGATTTTATACAATCTCATGTCAATGTGTATGAAGTAGGTCTGGAAAGAGAAAATATATCAGGAGGTGAATCCTTTAGTTTCAAGGAAGCTAAGGGAATTAGTTGGACATATTTAATTTAATCATGGTAGTGGTTTTAATCGCATGTACTGCATTTTTCGTAGCAATTGAGTTTGCTATTGTAAAAGTAAGAGGATCAAAGATTGATCAATTTGTATTAGAAGGAAAGAAGGGTGCGCTGGCAGCGAAGAAAGTGACATCAAACTTGGATGAGTATTTGTCAGCTTGTCAATTAGGGATTACAGTTACAGCAATGGGACTCGGGGCACTAGGTGAACCAACGATTGAGAGACTTTTACATCCTTTATTTGATAAGTGGAACATCAATCCTTCCATTGCAGGTGTATTATCTTTAGGAATTGCTTTTACTATTATGACGTACTTACATGTTGTAGTTGGTGAATTAGCACCAAAAACATTCGCGATTCAAAAGGCTGAGAAGGTTACTTTATTACTTTCGGCTCCGCTTATCTGGTTCTACAAAATCATGTATCCGTTTATTCGCTTGTTAAATGGCTCTGCAAGGATGATAACAGGAATGTTCGGCTTAAAACCTGCATCAGAGCATGATGTAGCACATACAGAAGAAGAATTACGATTGATTCTTTCTGAAAGTTATGAACGTGGAGAAATTAATCAAGCTGAATACAAATATGTAAATAATATTTTTGAATTTGATAATCGTATTGCGAAAGAAATCATGGTCCCCCGTACAGAAATTATAGGGCTACATGTAGATAATTCTTTAGCAGACCATATGAAAATAATCCGTGATGAAAAGTATACACGTTACCCAGTATTTGGGGAAGATAAAGATGAAATCATTGGCATGGTGAATGTGAAAGACTTCTTTATTCGTTATATGAATAAGGAAACAAAAGAATTCAATTCTATTCAATCGTATACGCGTCCAGTAATTGAAGTAATTGAGACCATACCAATACATAATCTTTTACTACAAATGCAAAAGAAACGTATTCCGTTGGCTGTCTTATATGATGAATACGGCGGTACGGCTGGTATTGTAACCATTGAGGATATTCTGGAAGAGATTGTAGGAGAAATCCGTGATGAATATGATGAAGATGAGCGTCCGCCCATCCAGCAAATGAATGAAGGTCATGTTGTCGTAGAAGGTAAGGTATTAATTAGCGAATTAAATGATTTACTAGGATTACATATGAATGATAGTGATGTTGACACGATTGGTGGTTGGATTCTGATGCAGAATTATGATATCCAAGAAGGGCAAACAGTAAATAGCGAAGGATATGTATTTAAAATTCTTTCTAAAGACCCTCACCAAATCAAACGTGTTGAAATACAAAAAGAAATGTTGGAAGCAGCAACTGTATAGTTGCTGCTTTTATTCAGCTGATAACATGGTAGCCCTCCTCATTAAATTCATTGATTGATCAACTCTTTACCTGTTAACACATTACCGAAATAGGGCAGGATTGTTTCCTTTGCATTCATGGTTCAACACTCCTTCGATATTGTAAAATGTATCTCATTTATACAAATTGTAATATAATTTAAATGTAAATTCGTAGCGTAAAATAGATTAAAAATAACAAATGTTGAGAAAGGATTCCTTTGTCAAAATTAGTATTTGTATTTCACTAGATAATAAAAAATGTAGAAGGATTTTATTTCTGACATTGTTATTTATTAGTAATCAAAATACAAAATAAAGAATTTTCTCGGCTGGAAATTGTTACACATTCATAAAATGGAGGCAATAGTTATGCAGCAAATTAAAAAAATAGGAAACTCATTTTGGTATATGACACCTGTTTCCGAGACCGATAGACCTATCTTAGGAATGGTAGTTGGAAAAGAAAAGACTTTGATGATAGATGCAGGTAATTCAGAAGCACATGCACAATTGTTTTTAGAAATGCTAAAAGAGCAAAATATCTCAAATCCTGATTTTGTAGCATTAACGCATTGGCACTGGGATCATATTTTTGGATTACCTGTGCTACAAGGTGCATTATCTATTGCGCATTCTGAAACGAAAAGAGAGATGCAGAAACTAGTTTCTTATAAATGGACAGATGACGCGTTGGACACACGAGTAAAAGAAGGCACAGAAATTGAATTTTGTGCGGACTGTATAAAAAAAGAGTTCAGTGAACAACCAAGAAATATTCAAATTATTCCGCCGACCTTAACCTTTCAGAAGCAACTTGAATTAGACCTTGGTGATGTGACATGTGTGTTAAAGCATGTGGGCGGAGACCATTCACATGACTCTGTTGTCATTTATATTAAAGAAGAAAAGATATTGTTTTTAGGAGATTGTATTTATGCAAATATTTTTTCTTCTAAGTGGAACTATACGACGAAACGAACGTTTAAATTAGTAGAAGAGTTAGAGGCATTTGATGCTGAGACATATATTTTTTCCCATGGGACAGCTATAAATCGGGATGAGTTTTTACAAGAAATTCATTTGCTAAAAACAGTAGGAACTTATACGGAAACTCATAAAGGCGATGAAGCGAATATAAAGGCATCGTATAAAAGAGACATAGATAGAGAATTAAATGAAGATGAATTAGAAACAATAACGTTTTTTGTAAATGGTTATGAAATGAATAATCTGTAAAATACAACTCTAATCAAATTAACGCTTATTTTGATCAAATATAATATAATTGCACAAAAAGAGTATTGAAAGTTAATTCAATACTCTTTTTAATAAGTAAATATTAAGTCGCAACCAATTTGAATTTTTTTTGCAGGCTCATCATCTGAAGTTATACGACTTTATTTATTTTTCGTATAGATAGAATTTCAAGTAGAAGCTTTCTTTGCTAATTCAGTTATATAGTTGAAAAATACATCACGTTTTACATCATAAACGACATTTACAGGTCGCCCATCATCAGTTTCCACTGTACGCCCTTGGCTGGGTCCGTATGTATGAACGATACTAGTAATCGTTTTTGTTTTTGCAAGATCAGCTTTCCCAACAAACGCAGCAGTTAATACATCCCACAAATAGTAAGTAGAGTTAGTTGAAAAGTGAACGAGAGGGGGGACCATCGCATAACATTGACCAAGGAAATCAACACCAATATACTTAAGCTCTTTTGCCCACTGTTCACGTATGTCTATAGTTAGCGGAACCTGGTTTGTACTTTCTAGAGTTACTAAATCAATGATTATATTAGCATTCCAAACACGAGCTACTGCTTCGGGATCCCAAAATGAATTCCACTCGGCTGTTCCGTCATGTTCTGGCTCATGTACATTGCCTGCAGTACGAAATGTACCGCCCATCCAAACGAGACGTTCAATTTTATCTTCGATTATTGGAGATTCATATAGTGCACGAGCAAGGTCAGTCAGGGGCCCTGTAAATAATAAAGTTGTTTTTCCATCAGTTTGTAGAAGAGTCTCTATTATATGATGATGTGCAGGTTTTTTTGATGCAGGTGTAACAACTTTCCCAAACTCATTTAAAATTGGTAAAGCATCTACATAAAATGCATGCATCCGCCATTCTTTTGGAAATGGGTTTTTTCCACGAGAGTTGGACGCTGCTACCTCAATATTATTTTTGCCGAAGCGATCTATAATTTTACGACTAGCAGACATTGCTGGTTCTAAATAACAATCTGCAGGAATAACTGAAACACCTGTAAGTTCTACATTTTCCATTTGGAGTAGTAAAAATAGTGAAATTAAATCATCTACACCACCATCATGATTGAAGTACACTTTTTTCATCATTTTAATCTCCATTCTTTAATATTTAACCAGGAATTAAATTTTAATTGATGAAAAATCATCAATAATTTCCACTACTTCAATTCTCCCATTAATCAGTAACTCAGGAAGTTCATTTCTAACGTTTCCTTTCCAATACTCTCTAGCTTGTTCCATTTTTTGAGCGAAAGGGATACCATCTTCTTTCGGTAAAAGATTTCCGTCACCTTCAAAAGAACTACCGATCACTCGTAGTTTAACAATCTGTAAAACATCTCGATTATAAGAATCAAATAAAGCTTTCCATTTCAAAGCATCCTCATAGCTTTTGGAAGCATATAAGCAAGACAACCTTGAGGGATATTCAGGAAATTCTTGCAGTCTAACCATTTCTACAATCGTTTCTCTAACAGCTCTAATTGTTTGATCTATATAATTCATAACTACTTTAGCATTTTCATTATTTATATGTAATCCGTCACTTTTATAATGATTGTTTAAAATTTTTATGCCATCTTCACCGTTAGAGTTTAATTGTTCTCTTTCAAAAAAGAAGTGATAGAGGGTATTAGTTTGATTTTTATCGAAATGAATGATTTGTCCAATATTCATTTTTTTCCTTGTAACGATGTGGTATACGTAAAATTTTGTGTCATTCATGGTTATCCTCCTAGTAGTAATGTAATTCAACATTGAAATATATAAAACCTTTATAATCATAAAGTTATAGAGTGGGATAGGATTCGAGTGGAAAGTGAAAGAAATGCACGTAAACGCTTTAAAAATGTTCACAAAATGTTCACTTACGAAGGAGTTTCCAATATCGATATAATGACAAAGACTCAAAGAGAAGGGATGATGAAAATTGCCAACAACAAGAAAGGAAAACCTCCAATTTGGTATGATGATGTGCCTCGGGATGGTTATCGTTATGACGTTTTACAATTTATTAATGAATGGAGCAGGAGGGCCAATTCATATTAAGGAGATCGCATTAGAACTAATAATTGGATTTATTATTGCGCTATTAATTGAAATATGTATCGTTGGACCGTGTGCGAAAAAGATTGTATTTGCATTACCATTTGATAAATTAAAAAAAGTAAACATGATTATTGCGATGGCAACAACAATGGTAATTGGAATGGTATTCTTTATGTCATTTTACGGAATGGCTATGATGTATTTACATAATGGGTTACATGGTGACTCATTCGTTACAATTTATTTTTCGGTTTTTATTAAAAATTTTATTATGGCGTACCCACTTCAATTAATAATAATGGGACCGCTTGTACGTTTCTTATTTGGAAAGTTTGTTTTGAAGAATAAAGGTGTTAATGTAGCGTAGTTTTAATTACTAAAATATTATATACGGATGAAATGTTTTAAACACATCTCACATATTTTGAGATGTGTTTTTTCGTGTACATTACTAATTATTTTCATATTGATGTGACATTTGTCCTTTTGTCGTTGTAGTATTGTAGCTTTTAATTAAATCATAGATAGAAGATTAGGAGATGATTTTTTTGAAAGGCATTTTACTTTCAGTTTTTGGAGGAGTATTCATTACACTTCAAGGTACGTTTAATGCGAAACTTAGTTCAGATATCGGTATATGGTCGACGAGTATTATGACGCATTTAATTGGGTTTCTTATTGCAACAACTATATTTTTGTTAAAGAAAGAAGAGAAAGTAACGGATTTAAAGGGTGTAAAAAAAGTATATTTAGCAGCTGGCGCACTTGGTGGGTTGATTATTTGTGCGGAAACAATGGCGATATATTCAATGGGAGTTACATTAACAGCTGGAACACTTATGGTTGCTCAATTATTAACAGCTACTGTTATTGAAATGAAAGGATTATTTCATATAAAAAAGATACAAATGGAGAGATACCATATTGTGGGAACAATAGTAATGATTTTAGGTATTTTTGTGTTTAATATGTAAGGAAAGAAGGGACTGTAAGTGGATAATAAATCAGACTTAATTATTCAATATTTGAAAGCTTATAATATACTTGAAATTTTTTCAGGAATAAGTACTGACAATTTTCAAGTAAATCATTTTGAAAAAGGCAAACTTATTTGCGATAAAGATGATGAAATTCATCGTTTATATTTTGTTATTAAAGGAAAAGTAAAAGTTTACACGATTACACCAGAAGGAAAGAAACTAATCCTTCGCTTTATCAATCCATTAGCAATTGTTGGTGATATTGAATTAATACAAAATAGCAAAGCACATAATGTTGTTGAAGCTTGTTCAGATGTTGTAGCAATCTCCATTTCTAATACAGTTATTAGAAATAAGTTATTACATGATCCTATATTTATGAAGTTCTTGCTTGAAAACATTGCGAACACGTTAAAAATATCGACTCGTTTTACAGCTCTAAATTTACTTTATCCGGTAGAAGTACGTGTAGCTAGTTATTTACTTTCGATTTCAACGGATAGTAATGGGAATATGTATAAAGAGGATTTAGATTCAACTTCTGTATCAAGTATTGCAGATTTTATAGGTGTAAGTTATAGGCATGTAATTCGAGTTTTACAAAAATTTTATAGTGAAAAATTAATTGAAAAGAATAATGGAGTTATTGTGATTAAAGATTTTTCTAGAATGAAGGAAGTTGCTAAAGATAATATATATGAGTAATGAAAGGGAGAGAAGGGTTATGATTGGATTTAGTTTAGCTATATTAGCTGGAATATTAATTAGCTTACAATCTGTTTTTAATACGAAAGTGAATGGAATTGTAGGACAGTGGTTAACAACTGCATGTGTTCTTGGAATAGGTCTCATAAGTTCTGTTTTATTTCATATCATTACAGAGAAAAGTATAAGCGTTAACTTTTATACTGCAAATTATTTATTTTATATAAGTGGATTGTTTGGTATCGGATTAATTATTTGTATAATGGGTGCAATAAAGAGTTTAGGTCCAGCTTATACGGTGCTCATTAGCCTTATTACTCAATTAGTTGTTGCATTATGTGTTGATACATTTGGATTGTTTGGAATGGAGAGAGTACCTATACAAATAAATAAATTAATTGGTATAGGTCTATTAATTGTAGGGGTAGGAATTTTTAAAAATCTTTTTTCGAATAAGAAAGCTATTACTATAAATGAGGATAGGGCCTAAAGAATTTAAAGGAAAAAGGTGTTAATAATTAGAACATATACATTTAGGTGGTAGTAAATGAGCGATAAGGAGAGAAAATAAGTGATTCAGTACATGTTGGAAGATGGTGTACATTATATTATGAGTGCAGTGACATAACTAGGAGGTTTCCACTATGACAGTTTTATTTAAAGCTATGGAGTTCCAGCTGAAAACTGAACGACTTGATCTGAGTATGTGGGAGGAATCCGATTCAGTCTGGATGAGAAAATTAATTGGCGAACGTGGTGTGGATATGCCACCCCTTGACGCCGTTCGTAGCAAGCTTATCGAGATGCGTAAGAGGGCAGTCGAAAATGGTATTTCCCTTCTCACTATCCGCCGACGAGACGAAGGTGATTTCATCGGATACTGTGGCTTGATTATCGGTCGTTCCACACTGGAAGAGCCGGAGATCGCATACGAGTTGTTCCGCAGTGCTCATGGCAAAGGCTATGCGACTGAGGCAGCATCTGTTGTGCTGGACGCTGCGATTGCTACCGGGCGCTACAGACTTTGGTCGACTGTAGGCGCTTGGAATGTTGCGTCCTTCCGGGTGTTAGAAAAGATAGGATTTGAGAGGCATCACAGTACGTGGGACGAGCGCGGTGAGATTGTTTGGAACGTACGCGACCTTTAGAAATCCCGGACCTAACTCGAAACTATTGAAAAGGAGAAGAGGTCATTAGTTTGGGCGAGAATCCAGATAAAGATAAAAGAACTGATTTATAATCAAAATAGTGACAAACTATAACTGAAGCATGTCCTCGAAAGCGGAGTGCTGCCTTCGCACCGAGGCTTTGTCCTCCACCCAAAAACAATCGAACGTTTCAAGTTATATATCTTTATTATACTGATTAAACTAAATATTTATTGTTTACTTATTTCATTCATTATGTAAATAAAAAAGGATAATTAGCCCTCATAATGGACTAACTATCCTATTATTATATGAATTTAATAAAATCGAGGTCTTTTTTGTATACGATATAATATATAAGCTATAGATTAATCATTTTTCAAACCGTATATGAACGAACTTCAACATCTTTATTAAATTTACAATCCGCATCATGATTCGTGTACTTCCATCCCAATCTTTATTTGTAGGTATATGTTTAAAGAAAGGGGAACAGCTTAATATTTTTATGTTAGAAGACCATCTTTCTATTGATTTTGGATTGTTTACATAAAAATACATCATAGCACCGTTATTACCAGATTTTTTTACAGTAGTATTCGAAAGCGTCAGTGCGAACTTTGATTCAGCATCAAAATATAACTCTCCTCCAGGAAAACGTTTTGCCATAGCGACAATTATCTCCTTCAGTTCCTCTTCTTTAAAGTAATAAAACACACCTGCTGATATAAAAAGAATCCCGTCCGTCGGATCATAGTTTATATCGTTGAACCAAGAAGTGTCAAAGAATGATTTGGCAATGCTTATATTTCGTGGTGTATCTTCAATTAATGTTTTGCGGAAAGCGATTGCATCAGGCAAATCAAGGTTATACCACTGTATTGTACCGTTATAAACTCTTGAAAAAGTAGTGTCTAGACCAGAACCGATATTTACTATAGTAGCATTCGGATTCTTTGTAATAAATTGTTTTATAGTATCATCAATTTTTCGTGCACGGGTAATGTAAGTGATACATCCGTATTCGCCAAATGTATCTGCTATTTTAGAGAAATCAAAGTCGCATTCTTTAATAATCCGAATAGCTTCCGTATCATCTAAAATATCCTTGTTTTTCTCACTACCATATGCTCGTCCCCATAGTGGAATAAGCATAGTACCTTGAACTGATTGTAAATCTATTTCTTTAACCATGAAACGTCCCCCGTTTAATAATAAAAAATATTATATATATGATTAGTCGTTATTTAGCATTTTTGATAGCATTTTATTTGTTTTATACAGTCCGTAAGTTAAATCACGTTGATCTTCTTCACTGAGTTTTTCAATATTACTAGTGAAATTATTATAAATTTGTTTCCATCTTTCATAATGTACTTTTTCAGCTTTATCTGTTAAGGAAATTAAAACAGCTCGTTTATCTACTGTATCTTGTTTTTTTACAATGTATCCGTTTTGCTCTAAATTACGAACGGTTACACTTAATTGTTGTTTAGGTATGTTTAAATAAATAGCAATCATTTTTAAATTTACAGCGACTTTTTGCTGGGCAATATACTCAACTATGTGTTGCTCTAAATGTGTAAATTCAGTGGATTTCTCTGATAATAATTTAAAAGTACCTGACATATTTAATAATAAATTCATGTATTCGTTTGTTAATTCTTTATTAGTCATTATTTTTCGTGTCCTTTATCAATTTAGTAATTATTTTATTACTATTTTCACTTAAAAACAAATAATAACATTGATATTAGTAATTATTTATTTACTAATATCAATGTTATTTAAGTCGTGAGAGATACAGTAGAGGAAAAGTTAAAGTTTTTTTATGAGAGGAGAATAGAAATATTATAAAATATTACTTTATACATAAAAAACTAATGAAGCTAATGTCTTTTTCAGATATTATGCTGTAAATAATTTTATGGTAAAATCTTTTACATAATGAAATAAAGGGGTAGTATTCTATGGGTTATTTCTCAAATAGTTTATTAGTTTTGTTTGTTCTTATCGTATGTAGCTGTATGATTTTCGGTTGATAATATAATGATAGATTGATATAAAAGAAGGTATCTCACAAAGATGAGATACCTTCTTTTTCTTATAATTGTAATTTAGATTCAGTATTTGGTGATGGTTGAAATGTATATATTTTATACTCACCATTAGTTGATATATTAAACAAATATTAAATAGAGAAATATATATGGTACCAATCTTATTAAGTTCCTTATGTTTTTAAAGAGAAGGAGTTTCATTTTTTCTTATTGAAGTATTGTTCTAGTCAGTTTAACGACGGTCAAAATTTTTTTGGAATAAAACAAAAAGGATGATAGGGAGTATTTACATGAAAACTATTTTAAATTACACGATTGAACCCCCTAAAGATTTCAATGAATTATTAACTATGTATGAATCTTTAGGATGGAATTCTCTTAAATTATCGGTTAACGAGTTAGAGCAAATGTGTAAACAAAGTTGGTATGTGATATATGCTTTTAAGGAGCAACAATTAATTGGGATGGGACGAGTAATATCAGATGGTGTAATAACGGGCATTATTTGCGGTGTATGTGTAATGCCAGAGTATCAGTCCATGGGCGTTGGAAAGGAAATAGTGGAACGATTAATCCGGCACTGTGAACAAAAACGAGTTATTCCACAACTTATGTGTGTTGAAGATTTAAAATCTTACTATGAATCAATTGGATTTGAGGGATTTTCGATTGGTATGACGAAACATATTAAACGATAGCGGGGCTTTGTAATTTAGAATTACTTGTTTATCAGGCCAATTTTTAGATTTCAAAAATTTCGTTATAAAGGAGAATAATGTTATGGAGATTGCTAAAGGAGTAGAAATGCTACACCTTGAATTTCAAGAATTTATTATTCACCCAATTCTTTTATGGGATGATGAAATGGCAGTTTTAATAGATACTGGATTTCCTGGACAAATTGAAGATATACGAGTAGAAATGGGTAAGGTTGGAGTATCGTTTGATAAACTAAAAGCCGTGATTTTGACGCATCAAGATATAGATCATATAGGTAGTCTTCCTGAACTATTACAAAACTGTGGAAGTAATATAAAAGTCTATGCTCACGATCTAGATAAGCCGTATATCGAGGGGGAGTTACCTTTGTTGAAGAATGCACAAGTACAGAATCCTCCGAAAGGAAAAGTGGATGATACTTTGGTTGACGGCCAAGAACTTCCATATTGCGGTGGTATTCTTATTATTCATACCCCAGGGCACACTCCTGGTCATATTAGTTTATATTTGAGACAAAGTAAAACTCTTATCGCTGGGGATTCAATGTATAGCGTAAACGGAATTTTAGGTGGAATTCATGCCCCAACTACTTTGGATATAAAAGAAGCGCAAAATTCTTTGAAGAAGTATTTAAATCTAGAAATTGATTCTGTAGTTTGTTACCATGGTGGATTAAGTAAGGGGAATATAAATGCACAAATTCAAGAGCTATAGATAAGGATTTTTTGTTAATCAGTGCTAAAGTATAATTTAATTGCTAGTATATAAATAAAACCCTTAAATTAATAAAGAGCATGTTTGAAGGAATTTCAAATGTGCTCTTTATTAAATATAATCAATTTAATTTTGATGACTTAATCCATTCCAATAAAACGAAACGATTTCTTTTGCTAATTCATCTATATTTGCAAGAGTAGGATTGTGATTCTCATCTTTAAAATTCCCGATTGATAATAAAGCGACGAAAGCATGGGCAGCAAATTTAGGATTTCCTTTAGGAATTTCTCCAAGGAGAATTGCGTTATCTAGCGCTTTTTCCAACACTTCATACATGTTATCCTCGGCATTTTTTAATTCCTTTAATTGCTCTTCAGATAAAGAAAGTTTTGCATCTTTCATAAAATTATTCATATCAATATCCATCGTTGCGTGTAAGTATACTGTAGCAAAGTTCAATAATCTTTCTTCCAAAGTTTTATTCGTAGAGAGTATTTGATCCATATTTTCTCTTATGCGCACCATCATTTGAATCATAGTAGCGGTAAATAGATCAGCTTTTGTTGAATAGTAATAGTAGACAGTTGCTTTTGTAACTCCACATTCTTTCGCGACCTCATCCATTGAAACAACTTGATAATTTTGAGTGAGAAATAACCTAGTTGCAACTTCTAAAATGATTTCTTTTGTAGACTTTGTATTTTTATTTTGACGAGGCCTTCCGAGAGGACGTTGTTTTTGATCCAAATACATTCGCTCCTGACATTTATTATTGAGATAATTATAACATAATTTTTTAATCATTCTTGATTAATTAACCGACCAGTATATATAATTAATATTGGAGGAAAAAAGGAAGGTGGGGTTTTATGAAAAAGCACCCGTTATATATGTTAGGGAGGCTTGTAGCAGGGAAGAATACGCAATGGATAACTTTATCGGTATGGATTCTTATTACATTAGTACTTTCATTTACGTTACCACAAGTAAACAGTACGAAAGAACCGAATCCGAAAAATTTACCTGAAACAGCTATGTCACAGCAAGCTGAAGCACTTATGAAAAAAGAATTTCCTAATAATGCAGGAAACCCGTTGTTAGTTGTATGGCATCGGGATGGTGGATTAGAGTCAAAAGACTACAAATTAATACAGGACGTTTATAAAGAGTTAAAAACGGACCCTTTAAAAGAACAATCATTGTTACCACCATTTGATACAATTCCAGAGCAAGTATTATCAAAAAGTGCATCAAAAGATGGTACATCATTTGTCACACCAATATTTTTTAATAAATCTGCTGGAACGGATATATTAAAAGGTAATTTAGAAGAGTTACGAAAAATAGTAAATAGTAAAGTGGATGAAGATCCGTTCAAACAAAAAATTACCGACTCTGGTTTACATGTTCGATTATCTGGACCTGTAGGTATTCAAACGGATGCGGTAAGTTTATTTAGTCAAGCTGATGTGAAATTATTAGTTGCTACTGTACTACTAGTATTGGTTTTATTAATTTTACTGTACCGTTCACCAATTTTAGCAATTTTACCTTTACTCGTTGTTGGTTTTGCATACGGAATTATCAGTCCGACACTGGGCTTTTTAGCAGACAATGGATGGATTAAAGTAGATGCACAGGCTATCTCGATTATGACTGTCTTACTGTTTGGAGCAGGAACGGATTACTGTCTATTTTTAATTTCAAGATATAGGGAGTATCTGTTAGAAGAAGAAAGTAAATATAAAGCACTGCAACTTGCGATAAAAGCATCAGGTGGGGCAATTATAATGAGTGCATTAACTGTCGTACTTGGATTAGGAACATTATTACTTGCTCATTATGGAGCCTTTCATCGATTTGCAGTACCATTTAGTGTTGCTGTATCCATAATGGGGATTGCTGCTTTAACAATTCTTCCGGCATTTTTATTAATTTTCGGCAGAGTTGCATTCTTCCCGTTTATACCGAGAACAACTTCGATGAATGAAGAGTTTGCAAGAAAGAAAAAGAAAGTAGTAAAAGTAAAAAATACTAAAGGGTTCTTTAGTAAAAAACTTGGGGATATTGTTGTACGTAAACCGTGGACAATTATTATGCTAACCGTATTTTTATTAGGAGGCTTGGCTTCATTTGTACCGCGTATTCAATACACGTACGACTTATTAGAATCATTCCCGAAAGATATGCCATCACGCGAAGGATTTACATTAATCACGGATCATTTTTCAGCAGGAGAATTAGCACCAGTAAAGATTGTAGTTGATTCAAAGGGGAAAGATTTACCTATTAAACAAGAAATAGAGAAATTATCTTTTGTTAATAAAGTGAAAGAGCCAATGAAGGGAAAAGAAAATAATCAATTGCAAATGTATGAAGTTTCTTTAGCAGAAAATCCTTACTCAATTGAAGCGTTAGATCAAATCCCTAAATTGAAAAATAGTGTAGAAAAGGTATTAAAAGCTGAAGGAATTAGTAAAGCTGAGAATCATTTATGGATTGGCGGAGAAACAGCTTCCTTATATGATACAAAGCAAATTACTGAACGGGATGAAGCGGTTATTATTCCGGTTATGATTAGTATCATCGCTTTACTTTTACTCGTGTATTTACGTTCAATCGTTGCGATGATTTACTTAATTGTAACTGTCGTTTTATCTTTCTTCTCTGCATTAGGAGCAGGCTGGATTTTACTGCATTTCGGTATGGGAGCTCCCGCGATACAAGGTGCGATACCGTTATATGCATTCGTATTTTTAGTTGCCTTAGGGGAAGATTATAATATCTTCATGGTTTCAGAAATATGGAAAAATAGAAAGAAACAAAATCATGTAGATGCAGTAAAAAATGGTGTTATACAAACAGGAAGTGTAATTACATCAGCTGGTTTAATTTTAGCAGGAACTTTTGCAGTGTTAGGTACATTGCCAATTCAAGTTTTAGTTCAATTCGGTATTGTGACAGCAATCGGTGTATTGCTAGATACATTTATTGTAAGACCACTGCTTGTACCTGCGATTACAGTCGTTTTAGGACGCTTTGCTTTTTGGCCAGGGAAACTTTCTAAAAAGAGAGAGGAAGTAAAAAAATTGGATATATAATAGAGAAGAGCCAAGGATATTTTCCTTGGCTCTTTTCTATGTAGTTCATTAATTTTTTGAAGTCAAATCATCAGTTACAACGTGATCAGCATCTTCAATGGTTGTTTCGGGCATTCCATATAAGCCGTTCATTGCTTGTTCTTCGATATTAAGATTTGCAGTATTATTATTTTGAATAGATGTAGTGTTTTCGATAACATTTTCTTTTTTATTTACATTTTTGTCATTCATGTTTGAATCCTCCAAACGTCATTTGATTTATCCCGCATTAACGGGCAGTAAGACCTCCACCTCAAAATTCGGCGAAAACAAAGAAGTTAGGTGGGGGATCAACTGCCCGTAAAAGCCCGATTGGTTCAACTAATAATCAGTGGGGGATGAAGTGCCCCCCACTGATTAAAGTTTCACTTTATTAATAGTATGTGGATGGATTTCAAGAAATATGTGAATGGATTTTTGCAAAGTTATATAATTAAATAAAAACTTGAGTATAAATTTAAACTGTAAGGAGTGAACAAGTGTGGTGAAAACAAGAAAGTTAGCCTTCTAAAATAAAAATAAAATTTTAGGAGGCTATTAAAATGAAGTTTCATGTAATTGACAGAGAAAATTGGAATAGAGAGCAGTATTTTGAACATTATTTAAAATTAAAGTGTTCGTTTAGTATGACAGCGAATGTTGATATTACGATGATGCTAGAGGAAATACATCAAAAGGAAATTAAATTTTATCCGACTTCTATTTATGTAATTTCTAGAGTGATAAATAAACATACAGAATTTCGAACATGTTTTAATGATGAAGGAGTTTTAGGGTATTGGGAGGAAATGATACCTAGTTATACAATCTTTCATAAAGATGATAAATCTTTTTCAAGTATATGGACGGATTATTCTAGCGATTTCCACATTTTCTATAAAAACTATGAAGAGGATATGAGATGTTATGCTAATGTTCATGGTTTCTTCACGAAAGAAAATATTCCGCCAAATTTTTTTTCAATTTCTGGTATACCTTGGACTAGTTTTACAGGATTTAATTTAAATATTAATAATGATGGTGATTCTTTATTACCAATTATTACTTGTGGGAAATATTTCAATGATGGAAGCAGGGTTATGCTACCTGTTTCATTGCAAGTACATCATGCGGTTTGTGATGGATATCATGCGAGTCGATTTATAGAGGATTTACAGGAGCTAGCTAATACTTGTAACCTTAAGTAATATCTAAGTATTAATTATATAAAATTGAAAATGAATAAGCGTTAAAATAAAAAGAAGAGAACATATGTATATTACATGTGCTCTTCTTTTTATTCATTCATATTAAGTAACAGTGGAAAATATAGGTTGATTTGTAGTTTAATAGTAAAGAGAGTGATTAATTTTAAAATTCTTTATTTTATAATTATTTAAGGGTTCAAATGTTTTAATAGGGGGAAGGTAAAGTGAAATTCATACGTATTGAAAAAGATGAAATCCTAATTAATAATATGGCAAAATTGTATTGTAAAGCATTTGAGAAAACAAATTTTACTGAAATGATTGAGAGAATGAAAAGACATATAGAATATGCAGATTTTAAAGGTATAGTAGCAATAAATGATGAAAATGAGGTAGTTGGTTTTACTTATGGTTATCGCTCATTAGAAGGGCAGTACTATAATCAATTAATGAGAGAAGCGTTAAATCTAGAACAAGCAGACGAATGGTTACAAGATTGTTTTGAATTTGTAGAGTTAGCAGTTCACCCACAATATCGAAATGAAGGTCTTGGAATGAAATTACATAATGAATTATTAGAAGGGATTTCAAATAGAACGAGTATTCTAACAACACAAATAAACAATGAAAAAGCGCGTTCTTTATATAAAAGATTGGATTGGGTGGATGTATTAGAGCCATTTCACCCAAGTAAAAGTGATGCCCCATATGTAATAATGGGAAAAATATTAAAGACAAAAGTAAATTAATAACTATATCGTTCACAAAAGTTATCGGTTTATAACAATGAAGGGGAAAACAAAAATGACAATAATATCTATAGAAAAAGCTACAATTTTAGATGCTGAAAAGTTAACAGAAATAATGAAAAGAACATTTGATGAAGAAGCAAAGCGATGGTTATACGGCCAAGGTGATGTAATTGATTATAACATTCAACCGCCAGGATATTCTTCAGTTGAAATGATGAAATATTCAATTGAAGAATTGGATACTTACAAAGTGATAATGGATGAAAAAGTAATCGGGGGAATTATAGTTACGATCTCTGGTAAATCGTACGGAAGAATCGATCGTATTTTTGTAGAGCCTTTTCTTCAAGGAAAAGGAATTGGATCGCGGGTTATTAAGTTAATAGAAGAAAAATTTCCGAACATAAGGATTTGGGATCTTGAAACATCTAGTAGACAAATTAATAATCATCATTTTTATAAAAAAATGGGCTATGAAATAATTTTTAAATCTGAAGATGAGTATTGCTATGTAAAAAGAAAAAATGTAGATGCAGTTGGAGAGAACCTAATTAAAAATAAAGATATGAAAAATGGTCAATACGAAAACTGTAATTTGGTTAATACAGAATATTATCAAGTAAATTTAAAAAATAGTGCATTTGTTGGTAGTAATATAATGCATATGAATATGAGTAATTGTAATATAAGTCAATCAACCTTTAGGAATATTAATTTTAGAAATTCCTTATATGCAGATTTAAATATTTCTGGCAGTAAATTTAATTTTGTGACTTTAGGTGGAGTTCAATTTAGAGATACAAGCCTTGGAGAGGATAAAGATCCTATTTCATTTGATAGATGTGATTTGGAAAGTACTACAATACGTAGTAGTAATCTGAAAAATATTGAAATAGAAAATTGTGATATTACCGGTATGAAAATAAATGGTATTTCAGTAGAAGAACTGCTTGAGTTGTATAATAGGGTGAAAAATTAAATAAAAAATCACTTAGCATATTCTAAGTGATTTTTTCATTTTGAACGAGAGGGAATATAAGAGATGATGTTCAAAAAGCGAATATTATATCGAAATAATTATATAAAAATAACACAAAGAAATAAGGGTTGGCAGGATTTTAATATGGGATATTAGAATATGAATATTTGAATGGAGGGGAGAAAGATGGAGATTAACGTTAGAGCAGTAGAAATACAAGATGCTAGAGCAATTCATCGTATATGCATACAAGATGATGTTTTACCTTATATGGTTTTCTTACCTAGTATGCGTGTAGATGCAATGGAGAATAGAATTCGAAATTTAGCACAGAATCAATTTGAATTTGTAGCAGAATATGATGGAGAAGTTGTTGGATTTGTCGGTTTAACCCAAAGTCCAGGGCGAAGATCTCACTCGGGTGATTTATTCATCGGAGTAGATAGTGAGTATCACAATAAAGGAATTGGAAAAGCACTTCTTACAAAAATGCTTGATTTAGCTGATAATTGGCTAATGTTAGAACGAGTGGAACTTGGTGTATTAGAAACGAATCCTAGAGCCAAAGTATTATATGAAAAATTTGGATTTATCAAAGAGGGTGTAAAGGTTGGGAATTTGAAGGCTCATGGGAATTTTGTTAACGAAATCATGATGAGTCGTTTTAGACCAAATGGTTTGATTGTACATAATAAATAGGGGTGTAAATTGAACAGAAATATCGATTTGTTTTGAAAAAAGTATGGCAAAAGGACGCCATGCTTTTTTCAGTTTATTAAAAATAAAGAACAATTTTTATTTAAAGGATGTTTTAACGGATGAAGCATTAGGAATCATCTTAATCCGGAAAGCATATGACTTAATAGAATCTATTTCTATGTGCAAGGGGAATGCATTTGTGGAAATTTCAAAAACCTTGAAAAAACGATTGCATAAGTATATTTAAATTTTATTTATTTTCATACATAGTATAATTGAGCATTCAAGGAACAAGGAGTGATTGTAATGTCGACAGACCAACCTATTCCTGGACATTTTATTATGGACCCACAGCGAGCTATGCTGTTGCCACCGGAATTGAAAGCAGCTCCATCTGAATCATTAACAGAACAATTATTTATTGAACGATCTATAACTGAAAATAGATTTTGGTTACGTATTATGAAAGAGCATGCTTTGTTTCTTGGTGAGGGGTTTAATCGTAACGATAAAAATTTAATTCAGCAAGTAGAACAGTTTTATAATCAGTTTGATAGGCAGCTGCAAAAAGCATTTACTATTCCACAAACTGTTCAAGCGGTAAGGCAATTAAATGAAGAGAGCATTCAGTTAGTGTATGCTTTTCGTAATTATAAAAGAAACTTACTAATTTTAATCATCAATTGTAAAGTGAAAGGGTTTAATTTTCCACTTTTAGTGGATCATGTTGCACGAGAAGCGGAATATTTTATGCGGACACTTCAAAAGTTTAATGAAGGCAAGATGGATCCTATTCAAGATGCGATTATTAGCGAGAATGTTTTCTGGTTACGAATTATGATGGAACACTCACGTTTTATTGCTTCATTACTGGATCAATCGGAGAGAAATCTTGTTCATACAGCGTTGAAATTTGGAGATGATTTTGAAATTCTTCTTAATCAAGCTAGAGATGTTGAATCGATGTTATATCAAAAAGAACCGACATATCCGATTATAGGAAAAATGAATAAAGATAGTGAAAATGCTACTGTTGAGTTAAGGAATTTCAAAAAAGCAGGATTAGAGTTAATTCAAACATGTCAAATTCGAAATGTCATAAATCCATTGCTTGCTGATCATGTTACAAGAGAGGCAGAGCATTTCCTCTTTATGATTCATGTATTGGAGCAAAGGCTAAAGCAAAAGCAAGTGGAACAATCTCCGCAATAATAAATAAACAAGAAAAGCATGGCAAACTAATGACATGCTTTTCTTGTTTATCCCGCTATTTGTGGGCAGTAAAACCCCCACTGATTAAAGTTTCACTTTATAAATTGTGATTTGGTTGTTTCGGTTGTAATAAAAATATTGCTAATCCAATGAAAATAAGTAGAATTCCTAGTCCTTGCTGTAAAGAAATTGTTTCATCTAAAATGAAATAGGCTAAAATACAAGTTCCAATTGTCTCTCCTAAAATACTCATCGAGATAACAGTAGCGCTCATCCATTTTAATAACCAATTAAAAATTGTTTGTCCTAAAATCGTTGCAATGAATGCAAGACCTATAAAGGACCACCATGTTTGTGTAGTGTAATTGAAGAAAGATGACTGCTGTGTGTAAGCAAATATACCGAGAAAGAGTGAACTACTGCCATAACTAATTACCGAGTACGGTATTAGGGATAGGTCTTTACGAACATGTTGACTAATGAAAAAGTAAGCTGTTATGACGCCAGCAGCAATAAAAGCTAAAATATCGCCGTATAAAGCCTCACCACTAATTTGAAAATCTTGCCACCCAATCACGATACTTCCTGAAATTGCAATAAGGCAGCCTATAATTGCACCTTTCGTAAACCGTTCCTTAAATAAAAAATAACCACCGACCATTGAAAATAAAGGTTGCAACGTTACGATAACTGTAGAACTTGCTACAGAAGTATACTGTAATGATTCAAACCATAGTACATAATGAGCTGCTAGAAATAATCCAGATAAGAGTCCAAATCCCCATTGTTTTTTTGATAATGAGCAAAGTTCGCTTCGATTGTTTGTATTAAATATTAGAAACGGTAAAAGAATTACCGTAGCAAACAATAATCGATAAAAAGCAGTGATTGCTGCAGGGGCATCGGCTATTTTTACGAAGATAGCTGAAGTAGATAAGGTGAACACGCCAAAAAATAAGATGAAATATGAAAGAATAGGTGATTTCAAAGTTTGTCCCTCCGATTGGTTGTTTATTATAATGAACTGTATATAATATAATGTACAAAAGTTAGTATATAAGCCTAAGCTGAAATAAGGAAGGATTAATTGCCACTGTTTAGTATGTCAGCACAAAAGGGACAAAAGATGTATTATGATGGACGAAAGGAAGTTGTAACAATGATTCATTATCGGCTAGGTCAAACTGTTTTAAGTTATCGTAAGAAAAATAATATGACAATTCGTGAATTTGCTGATTATGCAGGAATCAGTACTTCACTTATTAGTCAAATTGAAAGAGGACATGCCAATCCTTCTTTAAATGTATTGGAATTAATAGCGAAAGCATTAAATGTACCGCTGTTTACTCTTTTTATTAATGATATTGATACAGACTCACTTATTTCTAAGAAGAAAGATCGGAAAAAAGTATATCGAGAAAATAATGATCATATTGTTTATGATGTGTTAACACCAGATTTTATGAAAGCTCGCATTGAAATGTTAATGATGGATTTAAACGGATATGCAAATACAACAGAAAGTCACTATTCCCACGAAGATAAGGAAGAAATTGCAGTTGTAATGAAAGGGGAAGTGTATGTGGAATTGGAAGGGAATGAATATTTTTTAGAAGAAGGAGATGTTGTGCGTATTCCACCGAACGTGAAACATAGATTTTTGAATAAGAGTGATGAAATGAATCACATCTTATTTGTATTAACACCTTCGTTAAGCTAAGGAAGTAGCTTAACGATACATACTAAGTGGTAACATAATAGAAAGTATCAATTACATAAAGATTCGTGTGTATAATAAAACAACTATCTATAAATACATACACATTTGATTTTCACTTTGTATGTTTAAGAAGATGAGAGACTTGACAAAAAATTAAGATAGTTCCATGACTATCAAACCAAATAATTCAGATAAACAAAGAGTGGAAATTTTTAAGGCTTTGGCAGGAGTAAAACGAGAAATTGTTCGTTATTTATTTCATAATCAAAACAAACACAATTGTGGAAGATTGAGACTGCATTAGGGATGAATAAGTATCATCTCAAAATATTATTAGAAGCAAATTTAATTCTTGTTGAGCGACAGGGGAAATTTTAATTTATAACTATAAAGGAGGAAACTTTTCAAGAGTTTTCACCTGGCTTTTTGCCGACTTTGTAGATGCCAAAAAACCATTTTTATTAGGGTTTGGAGGGGATAAGAGAGATGGAAAATATAAGTGTATTAAAAGATGGGCTTTCAATTATATCTCAATGTAAAAAAGAAACAAATGATATTTGGCATGCACATTTCGGAGCAGCTGCCATTGCTAGTTATTTTTTTACGAAAAACAATAACATTGATGAAAAAACTGTCTGTAACATTTATTCTCAAACGAAAATGATGCTCCATAAGCAAAGGTTAGGCGAAACAATTGATAATAAACAAGGTGTCGATTATCAAAGTGCTGAAGAAACGATAATTAAATCTTTGGAACAAACGATTGATGAACTCCATTGGGTTGGTCATAATGTAATTTACGCTTCTTTAAGTTTACTAGCCATTAAGGAGTTAAGTCATTGGGGGAGTGAGCAAGATATTAATAATATAGCAAACCTTATATTATCGTTTCAAAAAACAATTCCCGGTAGATCTTGGATTGGTTTTACAACTAAAGAAGTAAAGCAACTAATTATAAATAATGAGGAGATTCAAAGCGAAATTAAAAACCCGAAGCAATTATCTGAATTTATTTTAAATGAATTATCTGAATTTAATGTTATATATAAGGCAGAATCACATCACGATTTAATTGGTCATATGCTTACCTTCTCACATGCGATTAATATATTATATGACTTAGGGCATATAGAATTATTTCAACGAGGAATAAAACCACTATTAAAGCTAGTTTATGTACTTAGAAAAAGTCGCAATTTAATGCCGAATGCCCAAATAATATTGAATTCTTCTGTAGATCGTTTACCTCTTACAAAAGCAAAACAAGTTGATACACTTCCGCTAGATAATGCATTCTGGCTTAAAGACTACAGCGAATTTAATTGGGATTTTGGACACATATTTAAATTTTCATATAGTTATTTTGATCACTTAACAAGGGTTCCAGAATATAAAGATAAAACATTTGAAAAATTCTGTTGTATTATTAATGAGTAAAAGTGTCTAACTTTAAATTAATAGTAAATGGTACACATTCATAAACTAATATATTTATAAAAAATGGTAGAAAATTATAATGACCTGTAATAATAGGCTTAGTTTAAGTCTCTTTTTTTGTTAGTAGTATATTGTTTTTTCAAATATGTAAGATTTTACATTAGCATGAGACTTTTACTTATTATGTAAGTAGGCTATACTAAAATACATATATTTTGAAATTGGAGCGAATAAAGACGACATGGAATTAGTGAAGTTAGAAAAAATAATTGAATTGAAAAAAGAAGAATTATTGAATCTAGTCTCAAATTATGGACTTCAACATGAAAAAGTAATAGCACTCAGCCAAGAAATTGACAAATTAATAAACTGGTTTATGTTTTTAAAATAGAAAGAACTATGACGTGAGTTGAATATGTTATAGTTCTTTTTTATTCATATATATTGTCTAATTTCTTACAGAATGCGCAAGCTGCTAGTCGACTATGATAATTTTTGGTTATAATAATAAAGGAATTATTAATTGTATCGGTTAGGGGCGCAGCAAATATGAAAACAGTCGTTGTCATCGGTGGAGGTATTACTGGACTTTCTACTATGTTTTATTTAGAAAAATTAAATAAGGATTATAATATAGATTTAAATTTAATCCTTATTGAGAAAGAAGAGTATTTAGGTGGTAAAATCCACAGTGTGGAAGAAAATGATTTTATTATGGAATCTGGAGCAGATTCTATTGTAGCTCGTAATGAACATGTTTTGCCGCTTGTAAAAGATTTAAATTTAGAAAATGAAATGGTATATAACGAAACAGGTATTTCTTACATATACTCTGATAACATATTACATCCAATTCCTGCTGACACTATATTTGGGATTCCTATGAGTGTTGAATCATTATTTAGCAGTACGCTAGTCTCAAAAAAAGGGAAAATCGTTGCTTTAAAAGATTTTATTACGAAAAATAAGGAGTTTACAAAGGATACATCACTTGCTCTATTTTTAGAAAGCTTTTTAGGGAAAGAGTTAGTGGAAAGACAAATTGCACCTGTGCTTTCAGGTGTATATTCTGGTAAATTGAATGAGCTTACAATGGCATCTACGTTACCATATTTACTTGAGTATAAAAATAAATATGGAAGTATTATTAAAGGTTTTGAAGAGAATAAAAAACAATTTCAGTCAGCAGGAAATAAAAAGTTTGTATCATTTAAAAGTGGACTATCTACGATTATTAATCGCTTAGAAGAAGTGCTGACGGAGACTGTCATTAATAAAGGTGCTGTAACAACAGTGATAAGTAAAAAAGGGGATCGGTATGAGGTTTCTTTTGCAAATCATGAGACAATACAAGCTGATTATGTCGTTTTAGCAGCTCCACATGATATCGCACAAACGTTATTACAGTCTAATGAGTTAAATGAGCATTTTAATAAATTTAAAAATTCATCGCTTATAAGTATTTACTTAGGTTTTGACATACTAGATGAACAACTACCGGCTGATGGCACAGGTTTTATCGTAACGGAAAACAGTGATTTACATTGTGATGCTTGCACATGGACAAGCAGGAAGTGGAAACATACATCTGGTAAACACAAGCTATTAGTAAGAATGTTTTATAAGAGCACTAATCCAGTATATGAAACGATCAAAAGTTATAGTGAAGAAGAATTAGTACGAGTTGCTTTATATGATATTGAAAAGAGCCTCGGAATTAAAGGTGAACCGGAAGTAATTGAAGTTACAAATTGGAAAGATTTAATGCCGAAATATCATTTAGAACATAATCAAGCTGTTCAATCATTACAAGAAAAATTGGCCGTGCTTTATCCTAATGTATACTTAGCTGGTGCTTCATATTACGGTGTAGGAATTGGTGCTTGTATTGGAAACGGAAAGAATACTGCCAATGAAATAATTACGACATTGAATGAACAGTCAAAATAATAATATTGAATACATATGTAAATGAAATGTCCCTCCAACATAATGGAGGGACATTTCATTTGTGATTATTTAACATTAATTACAATCTTTTTATGATTGGCTGTATTCTCTTTAATAGTTAATGTTATTTTTCCAGATTCTTCAAAGGAATACGGTGAGAGCCGATAAAGTTCTTTAATACTATGTTTTTCTTTTAATTTATTTGTAGGAATTAATGTTATATTAGGCTTCCATGTTTCCTGTTTGCCTGAAGGGTAGTCTACTATTATTTCTGGATTATTTAATTGTATTGTTTCCCAAGAGACAAAATACAGTTCAACTTCTGCATTTTTTTTTAGTAATTCTTCTGAGAAATAACCAAACTCACCAACATTACCAAAAACAGTGAAATTTTGATTTTGCAATT
The DNA here is from genome assembly GCF_044908245.1 of Bacillus sp. RC242. Classification (NCBI taxonomy): domain Bacteria; kingdom Bacillati; phylum Bacillota; class Bacilli; order Caryophanales; family Bacillaceae; genus Bacillus; species Bacillus sp. RC242. The sequence continues at coordinate 140,700 of NZ_JBIYCZ010000009.1, read as the reverse complement.
TAATATCTAAATATCTAGGTTGATATGTTGCTGCGTGATACATTCCGTATGAAAGAGAGAGTGTGGCAGCGATTAATATACCAACTGAAAATGTCTTAAAGCTATTTCCTTTAAAACTTGTCATCATAAATGAGTTTGGTGTGAATTTTTTTGCGAATAAAAAAATGAGTAAAATGAGCAAGAGGGATAAGCCAATGAAAATATACATAAAGTTTAAGCACCTCCGTAAGAAATATTTACTGTTTTTCTATATTTTAACATGAGAAGGTATAAATTAGGGGTGGTTTTTAGAGGGGAATTAATAAATACAACGAAGTTATATATTATTAATAGGATAAACATCGCTAGAAATATTTGATTTGTGGGACATTAAGGACTTTCCTAATTATAAATACTTTTTCTGCTATAATAAATGAGTAGAGAGAAAGGAGTGATCCTATGGTATTTCCTATGTTAGAAACAGAACGCTTGCGCTTAGTTGAAATAGAACAATCTTATTGTCAAAAAATATATGAAATATTCTCATTAGTTGAGGTAACGTGTTATTACGGTATGAATTCTTTTACTGAGTTTGGACAAGCTTCACGTATGATTGAATCTTTTTCAAAAAATTACTTTGAGAAAAAGGCAATGCGTTGGGGGATTGTATTAAAAGACACAAATAATTTAGTAGGAACAATTGGATTAAATAATTTACAACTTTGGAGTAAACGCTCAGAAATTGGATATGATTTGCATCCTCGTTATTGGGGGAATGGTTATGCTTCTGAAGCTGCTCGAGAAATTATTACTTATGGATTTCGAGATTTAGGCTTATTTAGAATTGGAGCTATTACATATCCTGAAAATATAACTTCGTGTAATATGTTATCTAAATTAGGTTTTCAACAAGAAGGGCTGTTACGTGGATACATTCATCAAGGAAATAAACAACACGATGCATTAATGTATTCTATTGTACGAACAGATGTAGAGGATATTCATTATTAATAAAAAAGCCCCTCTTATTTAAAATAAGAGGGGCTTGTAAAAATCAACCTATTTTAGGTAATAAACGTTCTCCGCTTTTCATACTACTTTTACATAAAGGGCATTTAGGCTCTTCTTCAAATGAAAAGTTCTTTCTCATCCATCCTAAACAATCCTCTGATTCACATTCCCAAACAGGGGTTTGTTCTGGTGGTACTTCTGCTACATCGTTCTTTCGATTGCGATACATATAACCACTCCTTTTATGTAAAAATTTTTAGTTATATATTAAAAAGGTTGTTAACCGAGCTGGTAACAACCTTTTTATTGATTGAATTATAGCTTTACAACGTTTTTAGCTTGAGGTCCACGGTTACCGTCTTCAACTTCGAAGCTAACTTCTTGACCTTCGTCAAGAGATTTGAAGCCGTCGCCAGTGATAGCTGAGAAGTGAACGAATACGTCGCTACCGTCTGCAACTTCGATGAAACCGAAACCTTTTTCGCTGTTAAACCATTTTACTTTACCTGTTAATGTCATGGTAATGCCTCCTAAAATTTAAAAAGATTACAATATGATCGGCCTTATTCGATTGGAAATAAAAGTTCACATATTATCAAAAATCCATAAGGAGTACAAAACATTCCTGATTGATACTTGATAATATGCAAAGAAAATATAGTGCTAAATTGACCTTAATTACTATCTTACAACAAATGGTGGGAAATAGCAAGTGTTGGGAAAATCAAGAAAAAATAGGGGGTTTTATAGCAAAAGGCACAAAGACATCTCTTTTATTTATATATTATGCCTAATTTGGATTTATGCTAAACTGAGAACATTTTAATTAATAAGTATGTATAAGGGAAAGGATATATATATTTAAGAACAGTTGTGATTTATTTGTTTAGGAGGAGAGAATATTGCGAAATACTCAATTTAAAATAATCGAAGCTGCGAAAGAAGGAAGAAGAAAAGTTCATCCTATTTTAGCTGTAATACTAGCTATTGTATTTTTAACTTTAGGTGAATTTTTTATGTTATTTATGCTGTTTTTACCGAAAGCGGATACATCATTTGCAAAGGCAATTTATAATAATATTGAGATGATATTAACGTTTGGTGGGGCTATATTTTTTATTTTTTTATGGATTAGGTTTGTAGAGAAAAGGTCATTTTCATCCATTGGTTTTTGGAAAATGCAATGGATGAGAAAGTATTTGAGAGGTGCGTTAATAGGATTTGTCTTCATTTCAATACCAGTAATTGTACTTGTATTAACAGGTATTGTAAAACTACAAATGCAACAAATTACGGCAACCGCCATATTTGGTATTGTAGGATCTTTAATTGCTTTTTTAATACAAGGTGCAACGGAAGAAATTATTGTACGAGGCTGGTTGTTTCCAGTTATTTCTGCTAGAAGTCGTATATGGGTTGGGATTATAGTGACGTCCTTTTTATTTGGTTTTCTTCATTTACTTAATCCAGGTATTACAATTCTTTCAATATCGAATATAATATTAGTTGGTGTATTTGCAGCATTTTACGTTTTAAAAGACAGTAGTCTTTGGGGGATATGCGCGTGGCATTCCATTTGGAATTGGGCGCAATATAACGTCTATGGTTTTGCAGTTAGTGGCATGACGATATATTCAACGCCGCTATTTAAGCCTGTAACAAATGGGTCAGAAGTGCTTTATGGAGGCTCATTTGGTATTGAAGGTAGTATCATTACAACAATAATGCTTTCTATCGCTTCAATTGTTTTATGGAGACAGTTATGGGGGAAAAATGCGAAGCAAAGAGATTTAAGTTAATGAAAGTGGGAGAAACTATGGGGATTATAGCATTTGAGGGAGCAAGTGCTGTTGGTAAGAGCAGTACGTGTCGTGAGTTAGAAAAAAATTACGGTGCATTTATTATACCTGAAGTTAATCTATTATTTGAAAGACCAAAAAATGAACATAGAACATGGTATTTTGAAAAACAAGTAGAGCGCTGGAATATAGCAATGCAGAAGTCGCAGCAATATGAGTTAGTAATACTCGATGGTGATATTTAGCAGCCACATAGTTATAATTGGTGTTTCCATTTTGATATATTTAATCAGCCGTTATCTTTAATAGAAAACTTTTATAAAGAAAAGATAATTAACGAAGAAATTGGTTTTCCAGATCAATATTTTTATTTATATACAAGTGATGAAGAGCTTAGAAAACGGAAAGAGTCTGATGGGACGAAAAAAAGAAGAAACTTTGAAAAACATTTACATATATCTAAAGCATTTCAGCGTTATTATGAAAATTTAAATAACGTCACAGACGGGTACTGTAAATTGATTGAAGCAAAAAGTATAAAGTCGAATGAATTAGAAATTGTGAAAAGTTTAAACAGCTTAAACGTGTGTGAAGAAAGACGTTTTGATGTTTCGAGGTTAGATGCTATTACGGAGTGGTTAAAAGAGAATCGAGCATAAAGTAAAAACAACGAGTGTTTTAGAAGGCGCTCGTTGTTTTTTTGTTTCCATATAAATATAAAGGGAAATTTTGTAGAATATCTTTATTTTTTAACAGAATAATCTTTCAATTTCACAAAAAAAGAAATACAATATAAGGAAATATATATAAATAATATGATAGGAGATGGGATGAACTATTTTGAATGAAGGAACTGTTTTATATAAGAAATAATGAGGTAGTAAGAACAGAGATATTTGGGAGGAAACAAGCAAGATGAAAACATTATTTAAAATCATAGGAATTATAGCTGGTATGGCGGTAATCGGGGTAGGTGTAACGTATGGTATGCTGTATTATCTGAATAATAGTAAACCAGCTGCGAAAAAGGAATCACCAGCCGCTCCGGCAGTAGAAGTGCTAGCTGATAGTAATGTAAAAGCCGAAGATGCAAAAATGTTAGAAAATGGTAATTATTCATTGCCGAATAGTGGTTTTAATAAAAATTTCAAATGGACAGATGAGAACATACAGACAGCATTACATGAAATGGCACATCAAAAAGCGAAAGCTGATCAAAAATGGGGCTATATTTTTATTACACAAGAACGTATTGAAAGTTTACTTGAAATTATAAATAGTAATGATGTTGCACAAAAAAGTACATATGTGGATATTTTAGAACGATGGAAACAAGGAAAATATGAAAAGGTTGATGTGGACCACAACAAGATTTGGAAATTACAAAGTGGGAATTTAGGAGAAGGAAAAGGAGTAATGTCAGAAAAGGAGCAAAAAGAATTAATTAATCAAGTTTTTATACAAAAAGGTACATATTCAGGTAGTAAATTAATTGCAGGTGAGGTACAAGTTAATAAATAATATACATATTGATTTTGAAACACCTGTATTGTTATTACTCGCTTACTTTTCTAGTTTCTCTAATCCTTCCGTTTTCTCAAGTGAATGTGAACTTTAAAAATAGTGAATATACTTATTTTGGAGAGAAGAGAAAAGTGAGTTGATTCCTAAAGATTAAAAAGGAATAAGATGGTAAAATGAAGGGAGTGAAAATAGACAGGAGGGGTTGATATTGCTACAAGTCATGTTACCATTTGTTCTTATCTTATTTCTAGTCGCTTCGATGTATATAACTTATCAAAAAAGAAAAAAAGCGGGGATAAAAGGATTAAAAAGTTCATTAACTTCTATTTGTTGCTTTTTAATTGCAATCTTAAATTTGTTTGCATATTGGCTTCATTTTGGCGGTATTTTTACTTGGCTAGTCTCAATTGTATTGTTGCTAGTAGGGGCATATTTTACAAAATATATTCCAATCTCAAAAAAGGTACACTAAAATTATATGAGTTTATACGTATCGGTTTTATTTCATAATGAAAAGAGATTATTCTATTAGGTCGTTGTGCAGCGGCTTCATAGGATAATCTCTTTTTATGCTTTTTTTTGTAGAGAATGTACTGTTATTTTTAGTTGCTCAATAAATTCCCGGGTAGAAGCGCACATATATTTATCTTTTCTATAAATAAGTCCTATATCTATTGTTAGAGTGGGGTTTTCAATTTTAATAGCTTGTATGTGCTCACTTTGCAAAAAGTCTATATACGGTTTTGGTAACACTGTAATTCCCATTCCTTTTGAGACCATTTGAATTAAAGATTCCATTGTACTAATTTCTAAAATTGGTTTTGGTTTAAAGTTAAAGTTTTGACAATGAGATGTAATTAGTTCAGTTAAAAAGAAATTTTTAGGTAAAAGAATTAAAGGATAGTTCTGTAATTCTGCAATAGATACACGATCATGTTCAGTTAAAGTATGACCGGTTGGCACGACTAATGTAAGTTCACTTTTATATAGTGGGATAGAAACAATCTCTTTATCTTGCACTGGAAGAAATGTAATGCCAATATCTAATTCATTTTGTAATAATTTTTCACGAATTTCCCCTGTACGAAGACCTAATACAGAAAGTTCAATATTCGGATATAAATTATTGAAATTTAAAATGGCTGGTGGTAGTAGATAATTTACGACGGTTAACAATGAGCCGATTGTTAAGAATCCATGTTGTAATCCGTTTAAATCTTGAATGGCAGAGCGGGCTTGTTCGACTTCGTGAAAGATTGTTTTACTGTGCGATAATAAAACTTTTCCTGCTTCAGTTAAAGATATTTTTTTACCAATTCGATCAAAAAGTGGCATTCCTACTTCATGTTCTAATGCACGTATTTGTTGGCTTAGTGAAGGTTGTGAAATATTTAATTTCTCGGCTGCTCTTGTGAAATGTAATTCTTTCGAAACAGCTAAAAAGTATTCTAATTGTCGTAATTCGATTGAAATCACCTCAAGTTTAACCATAGGATATACCTATCATTATTATATAAATAATTGAATTGAACAATGGTTTTGTAGGATTTATAATCATTTTATCAGAAGTGGATTCTCAAGTTATCTATCAGTTTGAAAAGTTGTGTCGTGAGTAAGAGGAGGGATTAAAATGACTAAAGCATATGAAGTCCTATCTCTAAATATAGGACTGCCAAAAGAGGTTATGTATGGTGGGAAGTTAATTCAAACAGGGATAAATAAAAAGCAAGTAAAGGAACCTGTTTTTTTATCATTTTTAAAGCTTAATGGAGATGGACAGGCGGATTTAGTTCATCATGGAGGGGTAGATAAAGCGGTTTGTGTTTATACTGGTGATCACTATCCGTACTGGGAAAAAGAATTGAATCAGGAACTTGTATATGGGGCTTTCGGTGAAAATATAACAGTAAGCGGAATGCGTGAAGAAGATGTTTGTATTGGTGACACGTTTCAACTCGGAGAAGCGATTGTACAAGTAACGCAGCCAAGACAACCTTGTTTTAAATTAGCAAAGAAATATAATATTCCAAAGCTACCATTATATTTTCAAGATACAGGATACACAGGTTTTTATTTTCGAGTATTAAAAGAAGGATGGATATTACCGGTAGATACTTTAAAATTGTTGAAGCCTGATCCAAAAGGTGTGTCAGTTTCGTTTGCGAATCGCATAATGCATAAAGAAAAACAAAACTCTGAAGGATTAAAAAGGATTTTAGAAGTAAATGCACTGTCTACTAGTTGGAGAAAGACGTTTGAAAAGCGTATTAGGGGCGAAGAAATTAGTACGAAGGAGCGACTTGAAGGAACAAAATAATAAGTGAATAATATTTTTATAAATGGTGCATTTCTATTAGTAAAAGCTAGTTAGAAAGCATTATTTTTATATAATAAACTTATTAATATTCAACAATCTCAATGTTGGTTTATTCGACTTAGTTTTAAAGAGTCAAAACATAAAATTAATTAGATGATTTTTTTATGTTTTATGATATTATATTGAATTATAAGGACTATTTTTTGGGTAGGTCTTATAAGCTTATATAATTTAATGGAATCGACGTATGGAGGTACAACATGGGTAATGTTGAAAAGGTTGCAAATATTCTATTTGAAGAACCGAATAGAGAGCAGTTATTTCCTTTATTTGAAAAAGTGTTTGGGATTACGAGTCAAACATTACATGATTTTTCAGAGAAAGGATATTGGGATAATACATTTAAAGCATTTTCATATTTACAAGATGGTAATGCGATTGCAAATGTTGCGGTATTTTCACTCCCGTTACTAATTAACGGTGAAAAAATAAATGCAGCGGGTATTCAATCGGTAATGACACATCCGGATTTTCGTAGACAAGGGCTAATGACACAATTGCTTAATAAGATGCTAGAAGAAATAGATAAGCAATGTGAATGTGCTTTCTTGTTTACTGAAACCCCTGAACTATATAAATCATTTGGATTTCAAGTGGTGCAGGAATATCTGATGACTATACCGTATGATATAAAGAATAATAAAGATTCTATACTTAGAAAGCTAGATTTTTATAATGAAGAGGATAGAATTTTAATAAATGAAATCATTGAAAATAGTCAAAGACTTTCTAATATGTTTTCGACAATAAATTATCAATCTTCATTTTATTTGAAAATGTATGACTTAAAATGGAATGAGAAACTGTATTATTCTAAGAAACTAGATGCGATCATTGTTTATGAAGTAGAAAATGAAAAGCTAAAGTTATATGGAGTATTTGCGCCAGTACTTCCGATTTTAGATGAACTATGTGAGGAGATCTCTGAATCATTTACAGAGATTGAATTTTATTTTTGCCCAGATCAATTAGGGATTGATGATGTACAATATACAGAATTACAGTCTAGTAAATCTTTGATGGTTCGAAGTAATAAAGAATTAGATTTTAAAGGACATAAATTCCCAGTTTTAACGGAGTTTTAAATGTTTATATAGATGCTTTTGATGGAGGATAAAGGTAATAATCCTAGTGAACTATTCACCACTTAGCAAAGCTAGAAGTGGGAGCTTCTCAGTTCCACGACGAAAGTAACCTTTCGTCTCCATGAGTGTTACTTCGGGGCGATCCACCCCTAGATGTCCAACGCTTGGATGCTCTCTTTATACGGTTGATATTTTACGCAGGAACCGAATGGCTTGGTTTTCGCACGCTATTTTCTTCCTGCAACCTTCTATATCAAGTTATCAAAGAACTCCATAAAGCTAGTTTAGCAAAAGTTTTTGGCTATGCCAAACCGAAATTCATCTAAAATAATGATTCGCGATTGAATTTTACAATTGAACAAATATAAATAAAAACCGCATTCTTTCTATTAAGAATGTGGTTTTTTATTTACGTAAGATAAAGCACATTTATTGACCGGGAAGTCATAAATGCTTATCATTTAATAATGTTAAATATTAATTTACCTAATATAATAGGACTAATGGAGAAATTACAGACTATATCGCTCAAATAAGGAGGAATATAAATTATTCGATGGTAATTTCATGAAAAAAGGAGATTGTGTATGAAATCATTTCGCAAGTTGTTACAGTATTTAAAACCATACATGTTCTTCGCTATTATTGGACCGCTATTTATGGTACTTGAGGTTGCGATGGACTTAATTCAACCGACAATAATGCAACATATTATTGATGTTGGAATTGCAAACCGGGATTTGAATTATGTAATAAAAATGGGGCTTCTTATGATAGGAGCAGCAGCAATCGGTTTAGTTGGAGGACTTGGTTGTATGATGTATTCTACAAAAGCTGCTGTTAATTTCGCTACAGACATACGAAAAGATGTGTTTGCGAAAATAGAAACATTTTCTAGCAAAAATCGTGATTCATTTGGAACAGGTAAATTATTAACAATCGTGACAAATGATATTACATCTATTCAATCGGCAATGACGATGACGTTACGTGTACTTGTCCGTGGACCGTTATTATTTATTGGAAGTATCATTATAGTCTTTGTAACAGCGAGAGACCTATTTCCAATTTTACTTGTTGTGGTACCCGTATTATTAGTTGCAATTGTATTGATTGCAGGTCAATCGAGCGGTTCATTTAAGCGAGTACAAGAAGCATTAGATAAAGTAAACACAAAGCTACAAGAAAATTTATCCGGTGTACGTGTTATAAAAGCATATGTAAGACAAAAATATGAAATCGCACAGTTTGAGAAAGTTAATACAAGTTTAACTGAAATAAATATTCGTGCAATACAAATTATTTCATTGATGATGCCAATTATTATGCTAGTTGTAAATAGCGGAATTGTAGCAACTTTATGGATTGGTGGCGAGAAAGTTTTTAACGGTACACTCCAAGTAGGGGCCATTTTAGCTTTTATTAACTATTTAAATATCATTTTAATGTCACTTATGTCTATTAGTATGGTATTTATTCAAATTGCCCGTGCTTTTCCATCAGCTGATCGTGTACAACAAGTCTTACATACTGAAGTTGATATTACAACTGAAGGCGACGTATATGAACCAAAACAAGTGGGCGGTAATGTAGAGTTTAAAAATGTTAGCTATAGTTATACGAAAAATAATGAATATGTTTTAAAAGATATTTCATTTACTGTACGTAAAGGTGAAAAAATAGGGATTATTGGATCGACCGGAAGTGGTAAATCTACATTGGCGAAACTATTGCCACGACTTTACGATGTTGATCAAGGTGAAATATGTATAGATGATGTTAATGTGAAAGCATACGATTTGCAAAAACTTCGTGCTTCCATTGGCTTCGTTCCACAAAAGGCACTTCTTTTTTCAGGCAGTATAGAAGAGAATTTACGTTATGGCAAAGAAGATGCAACTTATGATGAATTGGAATTAGCATCTTCATCTGCTTGTGCGACTGAGTTTATCAATAAGCTGGAAGACTCTTATGAATATAACTTAACACAAGGTGCAACCAATCTATCTGGTGGTCAAAAACAACGTATATCTATTGCAAGAGCCCTAGTGAGAAAGCCATCTATTCTTGTATTAGACGATTCTACATCGGCAGTTGATGCGAAGTCAGAAGCTGTAATACAGGAAGCGTTAAGGGCAAGATATAGTGGCACAACGACATTTTTAATTGCATCAAAAATATCTTCTATTATAGATGCTGATAAAATCCTCGTTTTGAATAACGGTGAATTAGTTGGAAATGGTACGCATGAGGATTTATTGGCAACTTGTGAAGTGTATCAGGAAATTTATCTTTCCCAAGGTGGTAGCCTGCAGCAAGAAGGAGGGGAAGAGCATGCGTAATTTTCAAGGACAATTTGGAAATAAAGGTGGACGTAACAATCCGAAAACGGGAAAAACAAAGAATACTAAAGGAACTATAATGCGAGTATGGAACTATATGGGGTATCAAAAAGCATCTCTTATGTTCGTTATTATTCTTGTATTTATCACGACATTACTAGGTTTACTTGGGCCATATTATATGGGGGTCATCATTGATGAATACATTGTACCGAAGGATTTAAGCGGGACAGCGAGAATGTGCATGCTGCTCATTGCGATATATGGGATAACCGTATTGTTAACATGGTTACAAACATTTGTAATGATTAATGTTGCATTAAAGACGATACAAAAAATACGACAAGATATTTTTGGGAAAATCCAAACACTTTCTCTACGATTCTTTGATGTACGTTCTCAAGGTGATTTAATGAGCCGTGTGACAAATGATATTGATAACTTAAATCAAGCTTTGACACAAAGTGTTGTGCAAATCATTTCATCAGCGTTAACGTTTATAGGTGTAACAATTGCGATGTTTTCATTAGATTGGATTTTAGCGATTGTAACTTTAATTACAGTACCTATTATGTTTTTCGTTACGAAAAAACTAGTTGCTTATAGTGGGAAAAACTTTGCGAAGCGTCAAAAGGATTTAGGAGAATTAAATGGATTTATTGAGGAAGCCATTACAGGTGCAGACGTAACTACGTTATACGGAAAAGAAAAAGAAACCGTACATAACTTCAATAAAATTAACGAACAGCTAAGAATTTCAGCAACGAAGGCTGAAACGTTTTCAGCATTTATTTTTCCAAGTATGAACTTTATTAATAACTTAGGAATGGGGCTTGTAATTGGAACTGGATCGGTAATGGTATTAAACGGAATGACAACAGTAGGTGTCATTGCAGCTTTTATTAATTATTCTCGACAATTTTCAAGGCCACTTAGTCAATTTGCAACTTTAATGAATACGATTCAAGCGGCAGTTGCTGGAGGAGAACGTGTCTTTGAAATTATGGATGAAGTACCAGAAATTCAAAATAAAAAAGATGCAGTACTTGTACAAAATTTACAAGGACATGTTAGGCTTGAGAAAGTTTCATTTGGATACGCACAGGACAACATGATTTTAAAAGATGTGAGTCTCAAGGCGAATCCTGGGGAGACAATCGCTTTAGTCGGTCCAACTGGATCAGGAAAAACAACAATTATTAATTTGTTAACTCGCTTTTATGACATTCAAAAAGGGCAAATTAGCATTGATGAAAAAGATATAAAGGATTATGATATTAATTCTTTGCGGAGTAAAATAGGGGTTGTTTTACAAGATACGTATTTATTTGCAGGAACGATTATGGAAAATATTCGATATGGACGTTTAGATGCAAGTGATGAAGAAGTAGTTGCAGCAGCAAAAGCAGCATCAGCACATTCTTTTATAAAACATCTACCGAATCAATATGAAACGGAAATTGCTTCAGAAGGTTCGAATTTAAGTCAAGGACAAAAACAACTCCTTGCGATTGCACGAGCGATTTTAGCAGATGCAGATATATTAATTCTCGACGAAGCAACATCTAATATTGATACGAGAACAGAATTACAAATTCAATCTGGATTAAATAATTTAATGAGAGGGCGAACAAGTTTTGTAATCGCTCATCGGCTGAAAACGATTGAAAAAGCAGATCAAATACTTGTAATTAAAGATGGTAGTATTTTTGAAAGAGGAAATCACGAATCTCTTATGGAAGAGAAAGGATTCTACTTTGATTTGTATACGAGTCAGTTTAAAATTTAACAAAAATATTGATGTGGTGAGGTTTCTCTAGAAAAGAGAAACCTCATTTTTTATATTTGCAAACATTGCTATCCGAATAGTCTTTCACTGAATGTTTTAACAGCGTACTTTTGCAGTCTAGGTGAAAAGAGGTTGGCTTGATCATAAGGCTGGTGGTATGAAGTTGAGTAAATTTGAAGTAAGATTGATTCGGTGTTTGTTGCTTTGTTATGTTGGGGGGCAAGTCAGTTTGGTTTCAGCTTATATTTAGTGGGAAATGAACAAAAATCCGCTTCGATTAAAGCTATACGTTATTATTTTTTTGCAGAAAACTCCCGCCTTAAGGAGTGAATAGAGCAGAGTCCAATAAATAGGTGGGAGATTTGAGCTGACTAGGTAAAAACTTTAAGCATTTGTGACATATCGGAATTAGTTCGTTTCGATATGTCACAAATGGTATATAGAGTATCACCTCAACCCATGAATGAATTAGAACTATGAAATAGATTACTATTAAAAACAATCTAAGTTTTAAAAATATATAGAAAGGTAGTTTATAAGTAACCGGAATGAGTATAGAGCTAGTTTATAACGATTGATATAGCGCTGAAAACCAATAAAACAGCCATAATGATGTTAAATAATTGAGTATGTTGTAATAAAAGTTTTTGGAATATTGAACCAAACAGGCTCCAACTAAATGTACTCATTAAACCGACTACACCTAGAAATAATGAAAAAAGTAGAAAACTGGAATATGAATTGTAGTAAGGGAGAATAAAAGTAGAAACTACAGTCAGTCCGAATAATATCCCTTTAGAGTTAACAAACTGAAGAAAAATCCCCACTGTAAATAAGTTTTTATTATCTTTTTCATCGGGATCTGTACTGCCTTTACTAGTGAGTATTTTAATAGCTAGATATAGCATGTATGCTACTCCTAAAATTTTTAAAGGTAATTCGATTTTGGGTAAAATATTAATTAGTACGATATTAAAGAAACTACATAAAGAAGTGAGGAGGAAAAAACCGAAAGCTACTCCAAAGCAAAATTGCATGCTCCTTTTCAAACCAAGTTGATTTGCGTATGTCATAGCTAAAAAATTGTTAGGACCGGGTGTGAAGCTACTAATAAAAACAAATAATAAAAAAGAAAATAAAGGCATTTCAAAACCCCCTAAGTATTTTTCGTGTGTTATAATGACCGAAAAGAACAATATAACGTGTGCTTTTTATTATACATAACGGTCGTTATGTTGTATATAGTATAGGAGTGTTTTTTATGGAAGAAATTCAACTTATTTTGGCGAAAAATATAAAGGCAATACGTGAGAAAGAAAAATTAAGTTTAGAAAAGGTTTCCCAATTAACGGGTGTGAGTAAAACGATGATTGGACAAATTGAAAGAGGAGATTCAAGCCCGACACTAACAACGATATGGAAAATTGCGAATGGTTTAAAAGTGTCTTTTACGTCTTTAATTAATAATCCACAGCCTGATACGAAAGTGGTTTTACGAAACGATGTTCAAGTATTATCAGAAGACAATGGGAGATATAAAGTGTATCCTTCTTTTCCTTTTCAAGATGATAGGAACTTTGAAATCTATACGGTTGAAATTGAAAAGGAAGGAAAATTAAGTTCGGAAGGCCATAAAGAAGGGACCGAAGAATTTATAACGGTGTTTGAGGGAGAATTGACAATTGAAATAAATGATTCTCAATATACATTAAATAGCGGAGATTCAATTCGCTTTAAGGCGGATAGACCGCACTCTTATCATAATTCCGGACGAACGCTAACTCGGTTAAGTATGACCATTTATTATCCAGCTTCATAAACTTGCTATTTTATTTAAAATATAAAGAGATATGTTTTGATAAAACCATCTATAAGAGATAGTTTTATTTATTACAATTTACAAAAAAAGACACTCATTTGAGTGTCAACACAGTATTGCTCTCGCGTATAGGATTGGAGAATATTTCTCAAATACGTATTGAGATGGTTCGTAAAGGAGAAACTGTCTTCTTATTTAATGTAACATCAGCATGGGCGCAGTGTAAATTGATAATATATATACGGAAAATTTAGTAAAGATAGTTACTACTATGAATATAGTGAAATGTGTTTTTGTTGCTTAATCACTGTCGTGATAGTTACTAGTTTAGTATCTAAAAATGTTTATTAAAAAAAGAATGAATCATTTTTTAATCGATTCGTATAATTGTTAGAAAGGTACCTGTTGAACCACCTTCAACTAAATTAAAGATGGATAATATGCCGAATAATTGAAGTGAAATTGTATTACCAGCAAATAAATTGGTAATTAAATTATTATTATAATTTGAAGTTGATATTGCGGGAGTAAAAATAGATCTAGGAAGTGGAATGGAAGAGTTCAATAGTAGTTATAGCAAAGGTAAATGTTTAATATATGTAAAAATCATTTGAGAATGAAAAAAAGATTAGTTATGGAATTTTTCTAAAATGATAGAGTTATTATTATATAAATTAGTAGACAAAAATGTGGAATGAGGTATTAAATTGAAGCGAGATGATAAATTATCAATAAATAAAGCTATGATAGAACCTGGAAATATTGGACCTACATTTCCAGTTCTTCCCCCAATTTATATTCCAACGGGACCAACAGGTACAACGGGACCAACAGGTGTAACAGGCCCGACCGGTCTAACGGGATCCACAGGTGTAACAGGCCCGACTGGTACAACGGGACCAACAGGTGTAACAGGCCCGACCGGTCTAACGGGACCAACAGGTGTAACAGGCCCGACCGGTCTAACGGGACCAACAGGTGTAACAGGCCCGACTGGTACAACGGGATCCACAGGTGTAACAGGCCCGACTGGCACAATGGGATCCACAGGTCTAACGGGCCCGACTGGCACAACGGGATCCACAGGTGTAACGGGCCCGACCGGCACAACGGGATCCACAGGTGTAACGGGCCCGACCGGCACAACGGGATTCACAGGTGTAACAGGCCCGACCGGTACAACGGGACCAACAGGTGTAACAGGCCCGACTGGTACAACGGGATCCACAGGTGTAACAGGCCCGACCGGCACAACGGGATCCACAGGTGTAACAGGCCCGACCGGTACAACGGGACCAACAGGTACAACGGGACTAACAGGACCAACAGGAGAACCTGGGGTTATTGGTCCCATAACAACAACCAATTTATTATATTATACTTTTTCAGATGGAGAGAAACTTATATATACAGATGCAGATGGGATAGCTCAATATGGGGCAACGAATATATTATCACCTAGTGAGGTTTCATATATAAATTTGTTTATTAATGGAATTTTGCAACCACAACCATTTTATGAAGTTAGTACTGGTAAACTAACTTTATTGGATAATCAACCACCTTCGCAAGGGTCATCAATTATATTACAATTTATTATTATTAATTAAAAAAGACAGATTCTTAATGGAAAAAGGAATCTGTCTTTTTTTGTTCTAAATTACATTAGTTAAAATTAAGTGACGATAAATTCAATTGTTATTGGGATTCCACCGTCTAATGCATCTCCGCCAGGAATTGTAATAGCACCAGTAGGACCTGTGGTGACACTGGAGTTCACGCTAGGTTGAATTATGCCGTTTACATAGAGGTTGTAATACGTAAAAGTTGGAAAGGCAGTTGCAGTAGTACCGGCATCGTTTAAACAAGCTGTTGCAGCAATCGCAAAAGCTGCACCTGTTCCTGTTCCAGCTCCTAGTGTAGATGTAAATCTCCTAGAAGCGATAAATGGTTGAATGATTGGCAATTAAATTTCACTCCTTTAATTATTTTTTTGAACGAAGTATAGAATAACTTGTCCACTATATTGTATGAAAGTTTTTTATAATAGAAACGGCTGTATTCTTATAGAAGGAACACAATATTAGTAAAGGTATCATTGTTAATTATTTGAAAGAATGATGTTGTTACTTGTGGAATATATGCTAATGATTTATTTATGTTTTAATTTTTAAATGAAAATGTGCTTTTGGACCTAATAGATAAACGTGGAAAAATAAAATAAACTCTTAAGTTTAGGTGTTTAATCTAAGCAGTCAATTATTAAAAACATATAATTAATATGTGAGTCATGAACATAATTAAATGTCGTTTTAAAGTTTAATTATAATTCATGTTTCCTATTTTAAGTGAATATATAACATAACTCTTTGTACACTTTTATGGTTCTTATAATAGGAAAACACTCAACTATAAGACAAGTAAGGAGGAAATAAATGTCACATAACAATTGTTTTGGTCATAATAACTGCAATCCGATAGTTTTCACTCCAGAATGTTGTAATAATCCACAAACAGTTCCAATTACTAGCACTCAATTAGGACAATTAATCACTTTACTAAATTCTTTAATTTCAGCTATTGCAGCGTTTTTTGCAAATCCAAGTGATGCAAACAGATTAAATTTACTCAATTTGTTTACTCAACTATTAAATTTACTAAATGGATTAGCACCATCTCCAGAGGGGAATTATTTAAAACAACTAATTCAAAGTATTATCAATGTACTACAATCCCCTAATCCAAACTTAAGCGAATTACTTTCTTTATTACAACAATTCTACAGTGCCCTTGCACCATTCTTCTTCTCTTTAATTATTGATCCAGCAAGTTTACAACTGCTATTAAATTTATTAACTCAATTAATTGGTGCTACTCCAGGAGCAGGAGCAACAGGTCCAACAGGTCCAACAGGAGCAGGTGGAGCAGGAGCAACAGGAGCAACAGGAGCAACAGGAGCAACAGGAGCAACAGGAGCAACAGGAGCAACAGGCCCGGCAGGAACAGGAGCAACAGGAGCAACAGGAGCAACAGGAGCAACAGGAGCAACAGGAGCAACAGGAGCAACAGGAGCAACAGGAGCAACAGGAGCAACAGGAGCAACAGGAGCAACAGGAGCAACAGGAGCAACAGGAGCAACAGGAGCAACAGGAGCAACAGGGGCAACAGGAGCAACAGGAGCAACAGGAGCAACAGGTGGCGGAGCTATTATTCCGTTTGCTTCAGGTACAACACCATCTGCGTTAGTTAACGCATTAGTAGCTAATACAGGAACTCTTCTTGGATTTGGATTTAGTCAGCCTGGAGTTGCTTTAACTGGTGGAACAAGTATCACATTAGCGTTAGGGATAGGTGATTATGCATTTGTAGCACCACGCGCAGGGACTATTACGTCATTGGCTGGCTTCTTTAGTGCAACAGCTGCACTAGCTCCATTATCACCTGTTCAAGTGCAGATACAAATATTAACTGCACCAGCAGCAAGTAATACGTTTACAGTACAAGGAGCACCTTTATTATTAACACCAGCATTTGCTATAATAGCTATTTTGGACACAGCATCAGGTATCATACCTGAAGCAATTCCGGTAGCCGCTGGGGATAAAGTATTATTATATGTTTCATTAACAGCTGCTAGTCCAATAGCTGCAGTTGCTGGATTTGTAAGTGCAGGTATTAATATCGTCTAACTTGTTACAATGTTTGTTTGAAATTTAAACAGGCATTTGTATATAGCCCCACCTAATTTTATTAGGTGGGGCTATATTTTTTTGAAAGATAGGTAATAAACCAATTGGGAAATTACTCTTTATTAAGTTGGTATATAAGAAAAAACAAAATTTATGATTTACACTTTATTGTTTATGGAATAAGTTATATGGTTTGAAAAATTACATAGAAACAAAAAAGATGAATTCTATTAAAAATAGAATTCGATAGTATCAAAAGCCCTTATTATATCAGTATTTGTAGCATGTTTATTATTAACTAGCCCCAAAATCAGCCCCATTTTCTGTTAAACTCTGGCTAAATAAATCTACTGACATGGATTCTAATTCCTTTAATACATGACCATAAATTCCATAAATCATTTGTGGAGAATTCCCTAAACGTTCGGCAATCACTTTTACATTTAAACCTTGATTTAATAATATAGTGCAATGTGTATGACGTAAGCCATGTATTGTTATAGCAGGAAGCTTTGTTTTATTTAATACTCTTCTAAATGCATAAAAAACACAGCCATCTGTTATAGGTTTTCCGGTTTGGTATGATGTAAATACAAAAGAATCTTCTTTTAGTTTGTATCCAAAAGACAACATTACCTTCATACACCATTTCCGGTATATCTTTAATTGATTTACTAATACATCATCTATTAAAATTGTTCTATAGCTATTTTTCGTTTTGGGTGATCGTATACCTTTATTATCCCTAGTGCGTTCAATGGTTATTGTTTTATTATCAAAATCAATGTTTTTCCACTGTAAACCACAGGCTTCGCCTCTACGAATCCCTGTGTATGCAACGGTTAATAAAAATGTATAGTTTGTGGCATTTTCTTCGCGTTTAGCTATTGTTAAAAATTCAACTAATTGCTCAGGTGTGAAATAATTATTGTTTTCTTCTTTAATAGTTTCATGATTTGAAAGTTTGATTTTTGTGAAGCGATTGCGAGACAATATTTCATCTTCGACAGCTGCATTAATAGCGATCTTGAATAGGGTGTGGAATAAATGAACTGTACTTGGCTTATACTTCTTTTCAAGTACATTTAAAAATTCTCTTTTATATGTTGTTCTATCCAAAGTTTGTAACTTGAAATGGCCAAGCAACGGTTTCATTTGTAAGCGGATGGCCATTTCACGTTGTGCCCTAGATGCTGGTTTCCAACTATTTTTATAGGTGGTATACCAAATATCCAACCACTCTCCAATGGTTAGTTGATCATGTTCAACTTTTTTAGATTCACCACGTAGTGTTGTAACTTTAACTTCTAAAAGAGATTTGAGGGCTTCTTTTTCTGACTTAAACCCACTTTTTTTCTTCTCTTTTCTTTTCCCTGTGTTGTCATAATACTTGTGACGATACATCCACAGTTTTTCATTCTTTGTATTGAAATAATAGTATATTTCAGGTTCTTTTACTGATTTGTGTAGTTTCACTATTACCATTCCTTTCATTACTTTGGCTGGCGTATGCATAGGAATGGGTAAGTATTAAAGTTATTTTATTCTTCTTTTGAGTCCTCAGAAGATTCGATATTTAAAAACGTAAAACTACTATTAAACTGATCATATGATTTCTCAATTTCTTCATCTGAAGGGTAGTCTACTTCGAGTTTTTCAAATAATGCTTCTAATACTCTTGTAGCTAGTTCGCTATGTGCTCTATTTAATTTTTTACCGTTAAAGTAAACATGTTTTTGCTGTAGAACATCTTTTAAATCGGGAAAATTAAGTATCCGATATTCTTCAATAGCATAATCTTTATTTTGTTTTTTAATTTCTTCTTCATATTCTTTAGGTGTCATGGATTCCCAAAAATTCTTTTTCACTCTATATTCCTCTATATCTGCATCAGTATATAATCCAGCCTGCCAAGCTAAATCTCTAAATTCAATACCAAGGGTTTCTGATAGTTTTCTTATAACATCATATGCAGATTGTCTTTGTCCTTTTTCAAAATGCTGCTTTTCCTCTAGTGATAGATTATCGAATGGATTGTCACTTAAAAGATAATCGATAGTCACATTCCCTATTTGTGCAATTTTTGCAAGGCGCTCATTATTAGGGACTGTAATTCCTCTTTCCCATTTTGAAACAATACTTTTGTTGGCGTTTAGTATTTGTTTACCGAATTCCTCTAAGGTCATTCCATTTTTTATCCTTATTAACTTTATTCTTTGTCCTAATGCTTCTTTATTATTTTTCATGATATACCTCCGATTAGGGTTAATAATAATTTAATAATACAACAAGTGTCATAAAGTGTCATCTTTTTGTTGACAGTATCATAAAGTATCATTTATTATAAAAGTATCATAAAGTTTCATATAAAAGGAGGGAAGGTATGAGAAAAGTTACATTAACTGTCAAAGAAGTTGCGGAATTATTGGGTGTTTCTTTAACAACTGTATATTCAATGACACGTATGAGTGAAATTCCACATGCGAGAGTTAGGGGGAAAATACTTTTTCACCGCCCAACAATTGAAACATGGTTAATTAATGGAGCTATGCAAAGTTGTGAAAAGGTAGAAGCATAATTTAATTGATAAATAGAATGAGGTGAAAGAAGTGATTCCTGCAAATGTGCAAGTGAATATTGATGAAAATGCAATCAAAGAATACATATTGCAGCAGGTAGATCAACAACTTCATGAAACATTATTAATGGTTGATCTTGAAAAGTTAACAGTAATTACATCAATGAGTAAGAGATTCCTAGAAGATGAGATTTTATCTGATCCACGTATGAGATTAATAGAGCGACGTCGCAACAGAAAACGTTGGTGGTTCTATAAGCGAGCTCTTGAAGTAATAACAGAAATTGTAAATGAATGGTAAGCAACAACGCTTTGGCTGGCGTGTGCATAGGAAACAAAGTCCATAAAAGGTTAGGTGGATATTACTTATTAATTCAAATTGCTTGATATTTTATAGCAACGTCGATTTGGAAACAGTTGAGGTGAATAGGTTAATGACAACTGCTGAAATACGTGAAGACAAGTTACATATGATTTTAGAAAAAGCGGAAAACGGTGATCCAAAAGCAATCAAAGTTTTAAAAGAAATTAATCGAATATTAAAGCAAGTATGATATTTCCTTTTAAAAACATTATTCAGCATAAAGGAGGTGAGAAAGTGTTATCTACTATAACATCACATAAAGAAAAAATAGAGCTTAAATATGACAGGTTAATAGATATAACTAATTTAAAATCACTTACCAACACAAATGCTATTAACCAAAAGATAGCATACGGAGAGTTTTTAAATAGGATAAGCGATCCTATGATAACCAATGAGAAAGGCAATGCAGGCGGTTTTATAGGTGGATATGTTCAAGATCGTAGGAATAAAGCCAATGTAAAAAGCAGAAGTATTATATTAATCGATATAGATGAAGTGCCAGAAGGTGTAAATGTATGGGAGAACATTGAGGGTTTCACAAATTTTGCGATTGCTATGTATTCAACACACAATCATACAAAAGAGAATCCACGTTACAGGGTTATCATACCTTTGCATCATGATATTGAGCCGGAGCACTACAAAGAAGTCACACGATATTTAGTGGATATTCTCCAAGTGTGGATAGATGAGACTTCATGTGAATTTGAGCGACACATGCACTATCCGACTTGTAGTAACCCTGATAATTATGAATTTTATTATCAAGACTTCCCTTTCTTTGATGCTAGTTTCATTACAAAACAACATGAAGAAATCAAGACCTTTAAAAATAATGAAAAAGCGGATCCACGCACAAAACAAAACTGGATTGGGGCATGGACAAATATTTATTCGATAACGGATGTTTTGGACAACTTCTTATCAGATAAATATGAGCCATTTAGAAACAATAGATATACCTATGTTGAAGGAAGCTCTAAAGGTGGATTAATTGTTTATGACGATGGTACGCATGCACATAGCAATCATTCAACAGACCCGATAAGCGGTAAGAATGTAAACAGTTTTGACTTATATAGGCTACATAAATTTTTCCACCTAGATAATGGTACGGAGGATATGAAGGACAAGCCTAGTTATAAAGCAATGATTGAGTATTGTAAGAAAGACGAAAAAGTGAGGGCGTATTACAAGGAACATATAAGTGGTGGACAAGGCATTCATAAACAAGAAGAACCGAAAGTACAAAATGAAATAGATTTTAAAAGAAATAGCAGAAACAAAATCCTTGTTAAAGCTGGAAATACTAAGAAGTTATTAGATTCAATGGGCATAGAGGTTTATTACGATGTTATAAGAAAACGTGAATACTTATCTTCCTTAAACTTATATTTTGATGGTGAAATAGCAGACCATCATGCACAAGGGATTATAGAAGAAGCTATTGATATGGATTATTTCATAACGAAAGATAAACTAATTGACCATCTTTTATATTTAGCTAGCTGTAATAAGAAGAATAAAGTAGCTGAATATTTCTTAAATGTATCTAAGAAATGGGATGGAAAGAGCCGTGTCGAGGAAGTTTTCACTACATTAAACGCTAGATCAGATAGAGAATTAGGAATTGCATACTTAAAAAAATGGGCAATTCAAGCTGTTAAACTTGCATTTAACGAAAATGGAAAGATGAATCAAGAATTTGTACTTGTCCTTCAAGGTTCTCAAGGTTGTGGGAAAACATTCTGGTTCAAGTTGTTATTTAACTCACTAGGTGATGATTATTTCAAAACAGGTAAAAGACTTAACCCAGAGAACAAAGACAGTGTAATCGAAGCGGTAAGCAACTTTGCTGTTGAGTTAGGTGAGTTAGATTCTACAATGAAATTTGAACAGGCGGCACTAAAAGCATTCTTTACAGAGAATGTTGACGAGTTTAGACGACCATATCAGAGGTTATCGGTTAAATATCCGAGGATGACTGTATTTTTTGCAACTGTTAATGACGATGAATTTTTGAAAGATAAGACAGGAAATAGACGATACGCTGTAATAAACGTAGGTGACAAGATAAGTGACTTGAAAGCAATGGATATTGATCAGTTTTGGGGTGAGGTCGCCACAATGGCATTAAAAGATGATTCACACCTACTTACTAGTGAAGAAGCGCAGAAACAAAAAGAACACAACGAAGAAAGCGAACTACAGACACATGAGGAAATTGAAATTTTAAGTGGATTTTCTTGGGGGGCATCTAAAGACTTGTGGACATGGAAGAGTAGTAAGGTCATCTTCAAGGAACTGGAGTTAACCAAGAATACAAAAAATGCAGCTACAGCACTTAAAAAGTATGGAGCAGTAAGAAAGCAAAAGGGGAAAGACAGAGAAAGAGGATGGATAACACCGCCTTTTGCTGGTAAACCTTCATGTTAATAGAGTGAACAGCTAATTGTTATGGTGAACACAAGCGAACACGTAGGTGAACAGGTAAAACACAAGTTGCTGTTCTACCTTTAAACCCAGTCATACCAATGGATAGAGGGAAAAGCGAACACCATGAACACCATAATCTATATAAAAGTGTAAAAGTAAGAATATAGAGAAGTAGGTAGAGAGAGTAGCAGAAGAATTCACAGTTTGTTACTTTTGCCGATTTCTGGTGTTCGTGGTGTTCATCCTACTCAAAACCTAGTCATATCAACGTTTTTGGGTAGAACTCTTAACGTAAAATGCGGTTCGCCTTGGTGTTCATATTTAGTCTAAATGGTGTTCACCCCAGTGAAGAGGTGGTGAGGTGCTTTTTCGGATACAAACTAAAAAATGAAGAGGGCGAGTAAATGACAATTAAAAAAACTCCAATCGTACTAGCAATAGAAAGAGACGCAGCAGGAAATCTTAGTACGTGGTGTCAATATTGTAGAAAGTTTCATCATCATGGAACAGGTGAAGGACATAGGGATGCACATTGTTTTGAGGAAGATAGTCCTTATATTCGTACAGGCTATGTCCTTAAGAAGATGAAACTATCGGGTAAAGAGGTTGTTACAAAGGGTGAACCTAAGTAGGTGATACGTAATTGGTTTGCCTTAAAGATTATCAAATGTTAGAAGAAGAGATCGCTTATTTGGAATACAAGTTTAATAGAATACATGCTGAATTAAAATGTCAGAGCAAATGGGGTAAAGATATATTATCAATTGATACAGGCAATGAAGAAACAGAAAAGATACTGGATCAACTTAAGAAGAAGCTCACATTTAAGAAAGAACAATTGCAACAGCTGGTTGACTTAGTGAGTAATTTCAAAAACTTAGAACAACAGATACTTAAGCTGAAATATATTGATGGAATGACGTTAGAAGGCATAGGAACCAAATTAAATTACAGTACGCATTATATTAAAGTGAAACATGCTGAGATTATGAGAAGAATCAAGTTTGCTGAGAGATTAAAGGTAAGAGGATAGAGAACTGTGTAAGGAAAATAAAATATTTTAAAAGCTATTTAATTAATTAAACAAGAATTGAATTGTTCATTTGTAAACAAAAATTAAAAATGATTTTTTATATAACACCCCCCGGTAACATTTCTAGAAACAATTTGAGGGGAGGGCTGGCAACGCGGTGGGGGGATTTCTCTTTTTATTTTCGCGTTACGCGCGTGAAAAATAGAAAAAAAGGCCAAAAAAATATGCTTTCCTATTTTTCTAGGAAAACATTCATGTTTTTGATTGGTAAATTAAATTGTTAATTACGGACCTATAAACCGCATTAAATTAACGTTTGTTTCGTTAAAATTAGATTATCACAACTCGAATATACACGTCAAATAGTAATTTTCATTTTAAAAAAATAATAAAACAAGTGATGAAAGGGTGATGAAAGTATGATTTCAAATGAAGACAAAAAACAAACAGCTTATGAAATGTATAAAAGCGGAAAATACTCATTTAAAGAAATTGCAGCGGAATTAGAAGTCAAAGAGAGCACGTTAAACAATTGGCGTCACCGTTACAAGTGGGTAGAACTATCAGCAAATATAGAACGTCAAAAGCTTTATGATTTACTACTGTCTAAATTGAAAGATAAAGGTTTAGAAAGCGAAATGCAATTCGTTGACATGGTGAATACGTACATGAAATTTTTCGATATCAAAAACAAATTGATTGAAGATATTGAAGAGCGTGGCGTATCAGTAATGGGTGTAACAGGATCAGTCAAAAAGAATGATTCTATTTCGGAATTAACAAAAGTTATCACGTCTATGTCAAAGTTGCTGGAGTTTTTAGGTATCGACATTGGAGAAACTGAAGACGATGAAGAACTTTATATATAAATAATAATATAACAGGAGGTCATGAAAACATGGCACATTTAGAAAATAGTTTAAAATTGAAAGAATTATTTTATCAACGAATCAAAACAGAAGAAAGAAGCCTTCCAATCCTGGAAAAGTTAAAATTAGCAGAAGAGTGTCAAAGAAACGTTACATCACGCGTCGAATATGACCATATTACAAAGATTGTATTGGAACTAGAAAAAGAGTATGAAGCCGAAATGAAATTCGGTTACACGCCAACAGTTATTTTTAGCGAAGAAGACAAAGCCCAGGCAGCGAAAGTGGTTAAGAAAGATATCGAAGCAATGGACAAGCGATATACCGAGTTATACAAACGTAAAACAGAATTAGAATCATCTATCGCTGATGAAGTTTTCGCTATTAATGCAGAACTAAATGAAATGGACGAAGCACATAGAAAGCTAGTATATTGCAACGAAATCTACGGCGGTTATTACGGTGAGTTATACAAAATGGTTACGTCTACAAAATCGGAGGTATTACGATAATGATTACAATATACGAAAAGATTCTATCAGGACGAGAAAGAAAACACGCTTATCATACTTATGATATTGAACTAACGCCGCTAACAGATGCAGGGAAAGTATTATTCGGTCGTATGGACTTATTAAAGGAAGAAAGGGACGAACAAGTTAAAAATTGGTTAAAGAATGATTTATCACGTAACAAAAGCAACTTTAACCCAAATGACAATTATACTTTTTACTATGATGATCTGAACGAATCAGAAGATCAGCGAGTAAATGAAGTATTACAGTATGTACAAAGAAGGATTTATAACAAATGGGAAACAAGTACAAAATGGGGTGATTTAAAATCTCCTATACTTGGGGTCGACTATTCAGTGAAGATTGAAAAGAGAGTTGATGTTCTGGCCGCGCCGAAAAAGAGTGGCAAACAAAAGGTGCTTAAAAATCCAGCGATTGAAGTTGAGGGAAAAGAAGTAAACGAAACGTTAGTTATTGAAGCCTAACATAAGAACCCTGTTATTAGGGGTTCTTTTCCGTTTGAAGCCGAAAATAACGAAAATATGAAAAAAATGCTTTTCAGTTTGTTTTATATGCTATTTTGCACAAATGTCTAATGTGATTATGCCTAAATGATGAATAACACGAAATGAAGTGAGTTAAGCGTGTTAGAAAGTTACTGATGTATTAACTATATACAATCAATATAATTCGGAATGTCCGGAAGTAAACTTATGAAAGGCGTTTGACAAAATGAAAAAACAGTTTTATAGCAATCAATTAATTAGGAAAGTGAATGCACTAGCTAAAGAAAGGGATAAAGTGTTCATTGCTAAAAGTGGCAGCAAAACGAATGCAAAGAATATCGTTACACACATGGCAGGACAATCACCTATTATGAAGGTCCTTAGTTCACTTGTTAACCTACATGGTCCGGAAAAAGCAGCGGAAATGTACAAGGAGTTCGTTAATAGTCCTCATATGTTCAGGGGAAACTTTTAATGGATATCCTAGAGCCTGTACGAGCGATTATCAGAAAGCCGATGAAGCACAAACGGAATTAGAGGAATGTATGCAGATCACTAAACGGTTAAACTCTAATATAAACTTATCAAATCCTTTTCAATAACGTAAAAAGCCACTATCCTTCAAAAGGACGGTGGAGTAAGTTACATGTTGCTAGGATTCCCACTTGATTGCACAGATGCAGTAAAAGGTTCGGCAGATTTAGTAGCAGTATTTTACTTTGGTGACTTTTCATTCTTCGTTATTCAAGAAAATTCAGAGGGATTGGAAATTGAAATTATGAAGGAAATGTATACGAATGTTAATGAAGTAGGATTGAAATTATACAACCTTCTTGCTGGAAAGTTAATCCATTCGGAGGTAGAACCAACTGTGTATAGTTTGGAGATTAAATAAAAAGTATTAATTATAAAAAGCAACTTGTCGTATAAAATGGCACGTTGCTTTTTTGTATTTGAAGGGGATAAGTGAGATATTTGATGGAGAGCTTGTAGCCGAACAACGTATAATGAAATTAATTTAAATAATACGTTACAAAACAGGAGGTTAGTATGGATTATAGTGAAGCATCCAAAAGATTATTACTTTTAGATTGTCTCGAATCTATAAAAACGGTTCAAAGGTTAATGAGTGATGGTGCATTAATACTGGAATTTAGCCCTTATATAAGTATTATTGTTTCTGGAGTATTGGATTTTTTAGATGAGAGTCAAAAGGTAAGATGGCAGTCAGAAGGAATCCGGAAAATAGAGAAGGTCAGGGCCGAAACAAAAATTATAAATAAAAATTCGGTTAGTAAAACTGTTGGGTCTGTATCTGAATCAATTTCATTATTTGATGATTATTTAACTAAGGACTATAATAGCCTTCAAAATATGTTTATCAGTATATTTGGCCAAGATAATTTTGGATGTTATAAGTTTGAAAATGTATATGTAAGTAATACTTTTCGGGCAAATACACTAGTAAATAAATTAACACAAGAATTAGGTAATGGGGAAGAAATTAAAAATTTCGGAGAAATGATGAGTCAAATAATTTGTACATATTTGATAGAGAACCATGTATCAATTCCCACAAATGTTCCAGCAATAGAGTTGAATGTAAAAAATGAGGATTATAGATTCTCTTTAGAAAATAGGATGCCGTTATTTGGGAACGATATTGATGATGATATTAATATTATTTTGTTCAATATTTTATGTGGAATAAATTATGCTTTAGTTATTTTGCCACAGGTATTGTCAAAAGAGACAAACCTTTATAAAAGAATAGTGTCTATTTGTTGTTATTCAAGTGTACAAGCACTTGGGAAATTACTAAGAACAGATGAGCAAAGTACTAGATATTATGGTGCAGTTGAGTGGAAAGAAGAAATAACAACTATAATTGATTCAACAAATAAACTCTACGCACCTAGTTTGCGTAATAATATTTTTCATTATGGAATTAGGGAAAGTGATTTAAAGATAATCCGTGAGGAAATACCTTTTCTGTATGGATTAGTGGAAGAAAACATTGGTATATCTGTTTCTAAGTTTATACAAAATCAAGGGGATATCCTAGTAAGGATACAAAAGTTGCTTACAGATTGGTTGCGAATTAGATAAAGGTAATATGTAAAAAAAGATAATAAACATATGTTAGGTTATTTAAAAAAATTGTCATGCTAGCAGTTCAACAAGCTGGAAAAAGAGCAACTGGTGCATGGTTGCTCTTTTGGGTGATTATTTAATAATCTTATTGTTTTAATTTGGAAATGAATGATAAAATTGTGTTAAAACAATATGGAGGATAAGTGATGGATAACCCAAATAAAAATAAAACTTGTTTCATTATCACACCAATTGGTGATGACCACTCTGATATAAGAAGGGCTGCTGAAGGAGTAATAGATGCAGTAATTATACCTGAGTTAATAGAAATTGGATTCTCTAAGGATAATATTAAGGTTGCACATAGAATGTTTAATTCAGGTTCTATAAATCAGCAAGTTATTGAAAGTATTCTAGAATCAGATTTAGCCATAGCTAATCTTACTACTTTAAATCCAAATGTAATGTATGAACTTGCGATTAGACACGCAGTTAGAAAACCTGTTATTCAAATTTTACAAAAGGGAACAAAGAATTTACCTTTCGATGTTATTGAAGAACGTACAATTTTTTATAATAATGATATGTCAGGTGTGATAGAGTTATCTAAAGCATTAAGAGCGATGTTACCTTTAGCACTTAATGAAACAGAGCCTGATAATCCTATATATAGAGTTGCAAAACAAAAGGAAATTATGAAAAAAATCACTACAAATGAAGAACCTATGCAATACATAATTGAACAAATGAACAGTATACAGAGTCAAGTGTCAAAGTTAGCACCGTTAATAAATAATAATGAAAATAAGTCTAATATTAGACATGGTTTTGTAATGGAAAGTGGTACAAGACAACAAATGTTTAAATTTATAATTGACGATGCTATAATAAGCCATACTGAAGTGATGGGTAAACTAAAGGAATTTAAACAAGATAATGGTGATATGGAGATAACTTACAGTATTACTAGCGATATGTTAACTGTAGTAGTTTCTGCACCTCGTGTAATAATGTTCCATACATTGCTAAATTATGTACAGAATATAGATGGAGTAAAACTATTGAGTAATTCAAAATATCAATTTGGTGCATCAGTTTGATTGGATGATTAATTTAAAAGCAAAGCATTCCTTGGGGAGTGCTTTTTATTATGTGAAAATCACATAGGCGGTAGATAAAAAGAAATACCCAAAAGGTATTATAAGGAATAAATTATTTTTGAGTATCTTTGAATAAGATGATTATTAATCTTCTGATATCGCTTTTAGGGCAAAGAATACCATAAGACCACCAATAATTAAGAGACCGAAAAAGCTGATTGCTCGGCAAATAAACATGAATCCTGTAATTGTTAAAGCAACTCCAATAGCCACCAGAAAAATTCTAACCAATTTAGCAAGTTTATCTGTACTATCATAAGCAATCGCAAGTGGTAAAAATGAAAGTATTATCCATACCAATCCAATACTAGATGAAAGTAGGATTGAGGTGATAATATATTCAGGATTAGTAAATAGGTAGCCAATTGCTCCTTTACTAGTAGGGATATCATGCGTAAAATCCATGAGCATAACACTGAATGTTGCATTAAGAGCTAGGGCGATTAAGTATAAGATAAAATGTTCATAAAAGAAGTGAACTGAACGCATGAATAAATTGTTAATAGCATGCACGATGTCACCTCCTTTCTATCTTTTATTATTGCACTATGAGTATATAAAATCTTTATGAATTTAATTAATTTTCAAAAATAGGGTTATTTTGTAAGATATGAAAAGACTATTTAAAATAAACAAGGAGAGTGAATGTAAATGATTACTGAAATTAGAAAAACAATATCAGGTAAAGAGTATTGGGATAACGAAAAGAAGAAGAGTCTATTTGTTCCTACAGGTGAAGAACCAGGATTCGAAGTAACTGTTAATCCTGAGAGTATGCTCATTGGTGTGGACTTAGCAAACGGTAAAGATGTGACGGTGGTTAGTGAAGTGCCAGTACTAAGTAGCATGACAGTGAAAGAGTTACGTGAGTATGTTGATGAGTTAGGTATTGAGATTCCAACTGATGTTAAAAAGAAAGAAGACATCATTGAATTACTATCATGAAGTACTGTGACTTTAACGGCTGCCGTAACAAGATAAGTAAAGGACGTTACTGTGAAGAGCATAAGCGTAACAAACCAAGGAAGAAGAAAGATAAGAAGAACATCTATCATCATGAGAACAAACCATTCTATCGTACTGATGCATGGAAGTATGTCAGGTCAAAGGTATATGAAAGAGAGAAGGGATGTTGTCAACGATGTGGACAGTTCGTGTTTGGTAGGCGTGCTCATGTTCATCATGTAATACCAATTAAAGAAGATGAAACACTTAAATTAGAAATAAACAACTTAATGCTACTTTGTCCCAAATGTCATATCAAAGAAGAAAATGAAGATAAACCGAAAAAGGTTTTTCCAAGTTATTTTGGATAGATCTAAATTTGAAATAATATATATAACTCTATAAAGGAATTAGTAATAAAAACTAGAATCTATTAGTTCAGGAAAATATAAGTGGATATAAAGAGTATGTCTATTAAGAAAGAGGAGGAAGGGTAAATGTCGAATAGACAAAGTGGAGTAGTTAAGTGGTTCAATGAAGAGAAGGGGTATGGATTTATTACACCGCAGAGTGGAGATGATCTTTTTGTTCACTTTAAAGCTATTCAAGCAGATGGCTTCAAAATCTTAAAAGAGGGACAGGCAGTCACTTTTGTAGCAAAACGAGGTCAAAAAGGTATGCAAGCGGAAGAGGTACAACTTGCGTAATTAATCTTTTTTATAAAATTGAATACAGATTTGATAGAGAAGAATTCAATTTGATTAATTTTTTCAAAATGGATTCTTTTTGTTTTTCATTAAATATAGGTGTGCACGGCACTTTTAATAAATTGTATTTCAAAGCTGTAAAGGCCCCCCTATCAAAAAAAAAAATTTCCTCTTTGGGGAGGATAGGTAGCGTAGGGGGCATTTCTATCGTTAGACAGCATTTTTAAAAAATAAAGGGGGGTGTGAAATGTCTATGAAAATCTGTAAATTCGACAAAATAAAAGCCACAGCTCGTGAAAGTGTGACTTTAAATATTTTTATTCAACGTTGAAACGTAAAGTGATTGAAACTCCTAGTGTAAGTTCAGTAATTACGATTACATCTTTGTCTTTTTCATAATCATAATCAACTGATTTTGTTTTTCCGCCTACAAAGTCAGCTAAAATATTTATTATTGAATCTGAATCTAGTAATTTGCCAACCTCAATATTTTGTTCCTTTGGCACATATCCTATGTGAAATTCTTTAGCGTCTAAATTAACAATTACCTTAATTGCATTTTTATCAAATTCGTTATCAGGATCTTTTACAAATGAGATATAATCCCCAAATTCAACATCTTCAAATTCAGATGCTTCTCCCGAAAATTCCAGTAATTCTTTATTAGTATATCCACCGTATGAGTCAATATAATTCTCTTTGGCAATTGCACGAGCGATTCGTCTAAGAAGTGCCTGAATGTCTTTTCCTTTATCGTTCTCAAACGTAACGCCTGCAACATTAAAAGTAAGGGTGTTACTAGTATCTAATTCAATTGGTAAAGGGGAAGGTACTGGAATTGGTTCTGATTCTGGCTCTTGTTCTAAAGTCTGTTGTTCGGGTATGACTTCTTCAATTTCTGTTCTAGGCTCTTCCACATATGTATTTATTACTTTTTCTTCTTCTTCTTCTTTTTCTTTTTCTTTGATATTTTCTACTTTAGGTTCATGCTTAGTGTGGATGATCGTGTCAGCATGGTCTATTTCGACTGTATTAGTTTCTAAATCAGCTATTTTTCTAACTTGTTTTTCTTTTGCTTTAAAAGCTTTTTTATATTGCTTAAAATCTTGTTTCTCAACTTTGAATTTCTCACCTGTTACTACATTTTTAACCATGCATGTTTTTATGAAAAGTTCTTTTCCGAAGTAAACAAATGGAGCTAGCATCAAAGAAAACCCGAGGGTTGGAATGAATAAAAGAAAAGCAAGAATGAATATCCATATATCTAAGGTGGAATTAACTCGTTTTAATATTAAACGTTTCCCAGTTGCAGCTTGAGCTTGTTCTAATTGTTGCATATGTTGCAATGATGCGACTGTATCATAACTCATGAAATGACCTCCTTGAAGTGATACCTAAATTGTACCAATTATTTGCAAGGGCTGTAAATATTACGTTTTGTAAATTGATTAAAGGTGTTAATACAAATCAAAGCGAACTTATCCATATTCCAAATGAAAAGTTGAGTTTCTTTTATGAAACGTAAGAAACCTACAATATTGGATAATCCACCAAGTGAGGAAACTGCATTGAAAATGGCAGAGTTTTGTATGAAAATATCAGTACCTCGTATATTGGCTGCTCGTAAAGCTGAAGAGGAAGTTAAAAAGAAAATAGGTGAATTGGATGGAGAAATGATTTACATCCAAGTATGAGCATTATGTTTAGAGGTAAAGAGTATGGCATAACTCGAATTGATGACTTTGAAGGTAATAAAGAAGACTTAGTTATATATGCTTATGCAATTAATTAAGCAGGGAGGACTGTCCAAAGTTGGACGTACCTTTTTCAGTGGGGGGATGCTCAAAGTTGAGCTGTCCCCGTTTTTGGCTAAGTGGGTTTGAACCACTGGGTTATTAATAATAGAACAAGAACAGCAATAAAAACAAAAGGGGCTCTCTATCCCTTGTGGGAAGTCGCCCTTTATTTAAAACACAACAATTGGCCTATTTTATCAAGAATCTACAGTTGTTTTTAATATTTCGAATTTCCCTTGTTCATCCACGGTAAACATGACATTATTATTACGACTATCCGTTCCTCCTATGCTTGTTTCATTAGGGCTGGAATACATGGTCAGAACAGCTATCTCATAAATGCCCTCTGTTAGCACGTGGCTCTTTTCGAAATCATCCATAATACTTTGAGCATTGGGAACAGTTTCACTATTTTTGTAGGTATTGTAATAGTAATTAAAATTGATAACTCCTATATAATTAGCATGATCTCTAGGTTTACTATCTTTTAACATTTTCATTATGTTGTCAGTGTTTATTTTTTGATCGCGTTTGAAATTTTTAATTAATTCCTTTTCTTGTTGTTTATCTATATGTATATCTAAATAGTAATAGAAATTTGGATTCTTTTTATGATAGGAGAATTCACTTAATAAGTTATACTTTTTTATCATCTTATCGGATTGTTTCAAAACATCACGATGTTGTTCAACATAAGCTCCTTTGAATATTTCTAGAAAAACATCATCGCTTCCATTTTTAACTATTTCATGTGAGTCTTTGTCTACAATTAAATAAGCAAGAGTGCGGTATGGTTTTTTTATTTCCACGTAAGTCTGTTGATCAGGAGCTCCAAACCCACTATCAGCAGAAAGAATTTTAAAATCCCCATTCTTTATCCCGTAGTTTTCGGACAAATAATCTCCTATTGGTTTTTCTAATAGTTTTGTGTCTGTAGAGCAACCATTTAATAGGGATAGTGGTATGCCCAGTAATAAGATAAAAACAGTTACTTTTAGTTTCCTCATTCTTCCCCCTCCTTGAACTATATTTTACCATTTTTAAGAATAAAAAGGGGATCTCTCTTGTGAGAAGTCCCCCTTTTTTTAAAATACAACAATTGTTGTGTTAACATCAAATGGATGCGGGTATGTGTTTGACAGCGATTTAAATATTTAAAAGTATAGAGGAAATTGCTCTTATGGAAAGAAAAGAATAAGCTGTGGTGGATAATTCATCAAGTAAAAAGGTGAACGCATAAGGAAAATATTCGTTCACTTTTATTTTACCTTTTATAAATGTAGTTCATAATCCCCGTCAAAACTGTTTAGTCTTCCAAATAGTTCCTCGTATGGACTATGTTTTTTTGAAAAGCCATTTTTTAATGCAAAGTGGTAACCTTCTTCAGTTATAACTTCTTGTAATATTAATCGTTCAAAGCCTTTTTCTTTAGCGAATGTTTTAAACCATTCAAGAACAATACTGCCCTTACCTTGATTACTTGGGGTAATGTTTATAGCAGTAATTGCCAAGTATGGATCGGGGGAAAATTCGCTTCTAAGGTTAATGGTGACTTTAGATTTTTTAGAAGAAATATCTAAAGAATACTTAGAAAGACCTTCTATGAACATTATTTCATCTTGTACTAATTCGTCTAATAACATTTTTAATTTTTGAAAGTCTTGTACATGAAGAGGGATTTTATTGAATTTTTCTACCAAAACAAGTAACTCCTTTTATTTTTATCAGAATAAATATCATTATATCTGAAAATCCAAGGATTGCGTGGAGAAATTAGTATTTGCTCAAGGTCATTTAAAAAGTTTCCCTTTAGATGGATAAAGGGACAATGAAAAATTTTGAAGAAAAGAAGGGCTAATAATTATTAACTATAAACAAGATAAATGTACTATAGATCTACAGAGTTTTTTATTGTTTTTTTACACTTATCCATTTCTATACACACGCCAGCCTTTTATATTTTGGGTCCCAAACTAGCCCCACTTAGCCCCAGTAGTATTCTTGTTTATGCTCTATCTTGCAATATAAATGATAAATAAAAAAAGCCCAAAACCCTGAATTAACAAGGGTTCTAAGGCATTTAATACTACTCTTTGCAGAGTTCCGATTCTATTAAAAACAGAATTCATCCATTAAATAAACTATATACTAGTGGGTTAAATTGTTAATCATGAGCGGTGAAATGTCATTGCTCAAATTAGTAATAAACTATTTATTTTTATTACAGTTACATCCCTTTTTCTTTACATAGCCTTGATCGGCTAAATCTCTTTGTGACTGGGAATCGGAAGATTGAGAGTTCGAAGATTGAGAGGATGCTGAAGAGCTACTATTTTTATTATTAGAGTAGTTTTTTCGATAGTTATAATTACTCATAGTACTATCACCTCCAATTAAATATATAAATATTATATGTATGTACTCTATTAATTGTTACGATAAAAAATCTCCTTGGTATTTTCCGAGGAGATAAATGGTGGTTCTATTAAAATGATACTAATTAATACCCCCAGTATAGAGGGAAGTAATAAGAATCTTGGTAATATAGATTTTGTTGCTGAGTAGGGGGCTGAGTTGACTGATTTATCATGTCGCGGTTTTGATTACAGTTTGCGGGAGGACCAATTACCGTAGTGGATTGAATTGGGGATACTGCTTGTTTCCATTGTTGTTCATTGAGGCAATAAGTATGAGCCATCATATTAGCAGGAGTTAATCTTAAAATATCAGAACCAAAAATAACTTCTGGGGTTGGGGCATTGAATATAGCTAATAAATGAGTATTATCTGCTGAAGCAATTTCATAATGCCACCACGCTTGTGGAATGTTGGCAACTTGCCCTGGTTTTATCGGTAAGTTTAATATCTGATTCGTAAATGGATTAAGTAAAGAAACAACAGCAGATCCTGAAATACAGTAAACAAGTTCAGCTGCATTTTGATGAATATGTGGTTCTACAACATTCCCTGTACTTAAATAAATATCTAATAAAGAAGTATTTTCTAAAGTATTTAATTGTTTAATGCCAAGTACGTTTATATAATTTTGGGCATCTTTCTTAAAAAAATTACTTTTACTTAAATCATGAGTGAAATTAGTTGAGGGGGAAGTGTAGTCGATATTAGAAGTCAATTGTATTACCCGCCTTTCTATAGGTAAGTATGGATACAACTTTAGGATATGTGCCTAGTGTTAGTTATGTGCATTTGTCTGTATCATAATAAATTCACCTGTTTTATAAATAATATAGGTTGTGCTTCTTATTTCTCATAATGTAAATACGGATAAAAATTAGAGCGAACTAATGAAAGGCGGAATTATTGATGTTAGGTTAGGAGTAAAAATATTAAAATTTATTTCGTATATTTTAATGGTTACGTTATATGAAAAGACCAATGCCTTATAGAAAGGAATTGGCCTTTTATTTAAGATAGTTTTTGATGAATCATTAATTGTGCTTTAGCAGTATTGGCGTAATTTAGCCACTCTAATTCCAAGTTTTGTTTTAAATCGAAATGGATTTCGATGACGTCAAAATGAGATACCTTTGTTTTAAGTG
Source organism: Bacillus sp. RC242 (assembly GCF_044908245.1). Lineage (NCBI taxonomy): Bacteria > Bacillati > Bacillota > Bacilli > Caryophanales > Bacillaceae > Bacillus > Bacillus sp. RC242. Next base: position 104,720 of record NZ_JBIYCZ010000009.1, on the reverse strand, counting down.
GAACAGGCATCCCATTTACTTTTACTTTTTTCATGCTATGTGCAATTTTTGGAAATGCAGAGAAAGAAAAATCAATAATTGTAGCACCATCTGGTAAATAAATAGGTTGTAAATCTGTAGTATAAGCCGTAATAGTATTTTCGAATAGTTCATACGATACTAAATTGTGGAAGGCGATTGGATCTGTAGTTAATAAATTGTTATTCACAATTATATCATTCATTATTTTATAAGATATTGCTTGAACATCTACAGTTCTACTATTCAATAAATAAAAAATACCATTATCTTTTAATGTTTTTGCTGATTGCGTTTGAATGATAATTGTTTGTTCAGTATCATTCATATTTATTTTAGTTTTTAAATTGTTATTAAAATGGCTATTTTCAAGAGCGATATTATCTTCGAAATAGTTTATAGTTGGTTTGTATAATTGATGAATCATTCCAAGAATTTTATAGCAATCTAGCACACTTGCAGTGGTGATACATATTCGTGAAACACTTGATACGTTTTGAGATTCTTGTAGTTGTGAGTAAGCAGAGTAAATAGGGCTGAGTTCATAACTTATTTCAAATGACAGGGTAGTATCATAAAAAGAAAGTATGCCTTTTCTTAAATTCGTTATATTGTTTTGAATGCGTGGCGCATATTCCGTTAGAAGATTATGTATTTTTTTATATCTTTCCTTATGTAGATATTGAAAAGAAAGGTTTTCTAATTCATTCTGGATTGAATATAAACCGAATCTCTCTGCAAGTGGTGCAAAGAGTGTTAGTGTTTCATTTGCATAAGCTACTTGTTTTGCAGGCTTTTTAACACTCAATGTTTTTATGTTATGAAGGCGGTCTATAACTTTTATAATGCCAACACGTATATCTGTTTGAGAGGCCAGTAATAACTTTTTAAAATTAATTGCTTCGTATAATGCTTTCTTTTGACCACATTGTTTTTTAACTTTTGTTAATCCATCTACAATATATTGAACGTTCGCACCAAAATATAACTTAACTTCTTCTAGAGAATGCTCTGTATCTTCTACAACATCGTGTAATAACGCAGCAACTAATGTTGTGACGTCAGCTTTATAATTTAGTAATATTTCTGTAACCGCGAAAGGATGAATGATGTATGGTTCTCCAGTTTGACGGTATTGTCCATCGTGTGCTTGCTCTGCAAACTTTATAGCTTTTTTAAATAGTGTTAATTCCTCAGATTGAAGATAATTCGCCTTTCGTAATAATACCTTGCACATATATATCCATCCTTTAAAATTATTTTTAATAATAATTCTATATAATATGATAAAGACCTTTTGAAATTGTAATTATTGTTTAAAAAAATAAAGTATATTGAGATTAAACTATATTCGTATTCGCATTCGCATTCGCATTCATATTTTGGATTGATGGAAAAAGTAATGAACGTGTTAATTTAAAATTATATCAATCAATAATAAGGAGTGAATGTTCATGTCATTTAGTGAAATGATTAGAAATGAAGTGCTCAGCTGGGCGGGTGTTTCTGAAAAACCTCATCGATTTGGTGGTATTGAAATAAATTATGGTAAGAAAGAACTTGGTCATCTTCATGGTGAAAAGTTAGTTGATTTACCATTTCCGAAGGTAAAGCGAGATGAATTAGTGAATGAAGGGTTAGTGAAACCACATCACGTATTACCTGAATCAGGATGGATAAGTTATTATATAAAGAGTGAAGAGGATATTCCATTCGCAATTGAGTTATTTCGTATGCAATATGACCGGATACAAAAAAGAAATAAAGTAGATAAATAAAAATTTATTTTTATGTCACATCCCTTCTAAATCGTTCGTCTTGTATGTAGAACGATAAGGAGGGATTTTATTATGAATACATTTGATGTAGCAATTGTTGGTGGTGGGCTTGCTGGGTTAACAGCATCTATATATTTAGCGAAATCTGGAAGGAAAGTTATTGTATTGGAAAAATCCAGTCGCTTTGGTGGTCGGGGGATGACTATAAATAAAAATGGCATTTGCATGAATCTTGGTGCACATGCTTTATACAGAGGAGGAGCAGCATTTTTAACTTTTAATGAGTTAGGTTTGAATCTTCCAGGTGGAATGCCATCTACAAAAGCACATGGAATATGGAAAGGGGATGTATTTACCATTCCAACAGATTTTCGCTCCATTTTATCAACACCGTTACTTTCATGGTCTGCAAAAGTACAATTCTCTCGTCTTATGATTCATTTAGGGAAATTAGATGTAGGAGAAGTTCAAAAAATGAGTTTATCTACATGGGCAGAAAATGAAATAAAAGATCCGATAGTTCGAAATATATTTTATGCGCTATGCCGAACAACAACATATACGTTTGTTCCTACAATACAATTAGCATCATCTGTACTAACGCAAATACAGCTTTCAATAAAAGAAGGAGTATTTTATGTAGATGGTGGTTGGGAGATGATAATAACAAAATTAAGAGATATAGCGGATAATGTTGGGGTGCAATTTCAGGCTAGTAAGCATGTATTGGAAGTAGAAAATTGTGAAGGTATACAAAAAATTCGTTGTTCGGATGATGAAGTATTTAAAGTTAACGCAGTTGTCGTGACGATTCCACCGAAAGAAGCTTGTAAAATAATAAAAGGTGCAGAAGGAACAAGTTTGTATAGATGGAGTGAACAATCGGTACGGGTTACCGTAGCTGCATTAGATATTGGTTTAAGACGCTTAACCAATCCTACACATCAATTTGCATTAGGGTTAGATCAACCTATATTTTTCACGAATCAATCAAGAGCAGCCAAATTAAGTGAAGATGGAGCAATTGTAGTGAGTTTAATTAAGTACCATAATCCTATGCTAGAGATAAATCATTTTCATGATGATCAAGAACAGTTAGAAAATACGATGGAGTTGCTACATCCTAATTGGAAAAGAGAAGTTGTTGAAAAGTAATATTTACCGAAAATAACGGTAGTACATGATTTTCCTCATATTGACCGTGTTGAAAAACCGGGCCCTAATATACCTGAAATGCCAGGTGTTTACGTTGCAGGAGATTGGGCTGGGCATGATGAAATATTAGCTGATGCTGCGGTAGCAAGCGGGAATCGTGCAGCGTTACACATTTTAAAGCAATTAGAAAGTGAGGCAGTTCATCATGGAAACGGAGCAATTATATGAAGCGTATCAACCATTATTATTTTCATTAGCATATAGAATCCTTGGGAGTGTTATGGACGCTGAAGATATCGTTCATGACGTATTTATCGCGGTAAATAATATAGAGGATGTTCAATCTATAGAAAATATGAAAGCATATTTGTGTAAAATGGCGACAAATCGTTCAATTGATACATTACGTTCGGCAGCGCATAAACGTAATGTATATGTAGGGATGTGGTTACCAGAGCCATTTGTGGAAGAGTCTGATGAGCCAGTAGAGTCATTTGTAATGAAAGAATCAATTTCTACGGCATATTTATTACTTTTACAACAATTGTCTGAGGTAGAAAGGGTTGTTTTCATATTAAGAGAGGTTTTCAGTTATGACTACGAGGAAATAGCTTCAATTGTTGATAAGAGTAGTGTGAATTACCGGAAGATCTTTCAACGCGCACGAAAAAGTATTTTAGATAAGCCGAAGCAATCAACATTAAGTACGAAGAAAATGGCTGCCTATGTGGAAAAGTTTGTATCATCATTACAGTGTGGGGATACGCAAGGCATGTTAGAAGTTTTAAAAACAGATGCGATATTTAAAGCAGATGGTGGTGGTAAAGTTACAACTGCAATTAATCCGATTTATTCTGCAGATAAAATTATACGTTTGTTCTTTGGAATTGCAAAACGATTGCCAGAAAAGTATAGTGTTGATTTCAAAATAGTAAATGGTGCACCAGGCGTTATAGTTACAATAAATAATAAAGTGACGTATGTACTTTCATTCATATTTGAGGATGAGAAAATTTCAAACATTTATATGATGGTTAATCCTGAAAAACTTATGCACTTAAATGTAATAGTATAAAAAAGACGCATTTCTTTAGAAGTGCGTCTTTTTTTTATTTTTCTAACATTTCAAGAGGTACATCTTTTTCGCCGGCTACCTCGAATTTAATTTCCCCGTCTTCTTCATAAATGCGTTTAATAATCGGTATAGTTATCATTAGTTTTTTATGCTGTTTACGTCTTCTAGCAGCATCTAAGTTAATCACGTTCATGTGTAAGCATCCTTTCTTACAGAAATATATAAACAAAAGAAAATGCGTCCGAAAAGGGCGCTTAGTTGAATTAGAAATACCGATTCATTTAAATGGGGTTTAGATTATCTTATAATTGAAAACTGATTGTAAAATAATGTGAATTAAATAATTGCACGTAGAAATTAACTTTACCAAAAAACGAAACAATATGCTATAAAAAATTTTAATTCTTTGTCGTATAACAGGAAAAAGGGGTGCATTTCGCATATAATGAAAAGTAGACGGGCATCATGTACTTTTTCATCATATTGCTTGGAAAGGCGATGGAGAAAATGAATACTCTAGATTCATTATTATTGCAACTTGAACAATATGGAGAAGAGCATGATCGAAATAAAGAAAAAAGAGAAGAAAAATTAAGAAATATTTCTCGTGAAATGGGGCAGTTTTTATCAGTATTAGTAAAGGGGTGCAATGCAAAAAAAATTTTAGAAATTGGAACTTCAAATGGCTATTCTACATTGTGGCTAGCAAATGCGGTAGAAGAAACAAATGGAAATGTTATAACTGTAGAACTTTCTTCAGAACGGGTTGGAGAGGCACTTGGAAATTTTGAAAGGGCAAATCTTACACAGAGAATCGATATTCATAATCAAGAGGCTGGGGCATTTTTAGATTCGCAAGTAGATCGTTCATTTGATTTTATTTTCCTAGATTCAGAGCGCACGCAATACATGTGGTGGTGGGAACATATAAAACGTATTTTAGAGCCAAAAGGTTTTCTTGTAATTGATAATGCAACTTCTCATGCGGGGGAATTAGCTGGATTTATAAAGATGATTGAAGAAGACGTTACGTTTGAAACCGTGTTATTAGCTTTTCAAAAGGGAGCATTTGTTGCGCGGAAGAATAATTAGAAGTGGACCTAATATAATTATCACATTGAAAGATAGTATATGTCAAAAGATAGAGCATTGTATGAATTTAAGAAGGTAACTAAATGGAATTTCAAATTAATAGTCAGTGGTGATAAGTAAGGTAAGCTGTGAAGAATCCGTCTTCAGCATGTTGTTCTCTAGGTCTTAAGTCTGAGGAAAATAATGACGAGAACAGGTATACTTATACTATGAAACAGGGAATGACTGCATAAGCAGGTATTTCTTGAAAAATCGATTTCAAGCAAGCAAAAATGTATATGAAATACGATATATTAGATGAAATATAGTGCACATAAATTCGCACATATAAATAAAGGAGCGATTTTGTTGACTGAACTCGAGAAAAAAGAACCTGTATCGATTGTGAAAGATAATAATGTAGAAGTAGTAGTGGATACAGTAATAAAAGAAGCAGAACTTGAAGAACTGAATAAAGAAGCAGATCTTTATGTACAAAAGTTGAATAGCGAGCAAAATACAGATTTATCAAAAGTATTGTCGCAGCTTGGAGACTTAGGGGATAAAGAGCAGCAAGCGGCAGGACAAACGCTATCAGCTTTAAAACGTCCTGTGACAGCGATGATGAATGGAAAGAATGAAGAAATTCCAAATACATTGTTAGAATTACGAAAAGTGGTATCAGAACTTGATCCAAACTCATTAAAAGCAACTGGTATGAAGAAACTTATGTTTAAAGTGTTTAAGAAAAATCCGCTTGAAAATTACGTGCATAAATATCAATCTATAGATAAGCAAATCGAGGAGATTATAAGATCACTTCTCATTGGCCGTGATAACTTGCAAGAGGATACGGTTGGTCTTGAAATGTTAAAAGAGCAATCACACGATAAAATTCACGCTCTTGATAAACAAGTATACTTAGGAAGAAAACTTGCTGGTATGCTTGAAGCTGAGAAACAAAATCCAGAACGTCAAAGGGATATTCCGTTAATAAATGATGCATTAGAAAAGATACTTGTGCGTACTCGTAATATGCAACAAGCAAAAAGTGTATTATTACAATCTATCGCATCTGTAGACATCATTAAGAAAAATAATGAAAAGCTATCAGAGGCAATTCGTAATGCAATTACGATGACGCAAAACGTTGTAACGGTTTCCGCTGCAATACAGCTTGCATTAACAAATCAACGTAAAACAATTGATGCTGTTAATGCAACAAATGAAGCGATTGAATCAATGGTATTAAGCAATTCACAAGTATTAAAACAAAATACAGAAGAAACAACAAAACTCCTTGAAAATCCTGCAATTAGCATGGATAAATTACGTGAATCATTCCAAAATGTATTTGCCGCTATTGAAGCATCTGAGAAATCGTCAGAACGTATTATTGAGTCTAGTAAGAAATTTGTAATTGAACTAGATACATTTAATGATGAGATGAAGCAGAAACTCATTCAGCGTCCAAGGAAATAACAGACTTTTAGAGGAGGTGAAAAAATGAGTTTCATTCAAGGAGTATTATTACTATTAGGATCATTACTTTTAATCGCATTTACTGTCGTTGTTTTAGTTGTATACTTCGGACGTAAACTTTATTTTTCATGGACGAAACCATATAAGAGAGCGCAAGATTCTATTGAAAAATTATCGAACAAATCAACACCGTTTTTACAAGAATTTACGCAGCACCCACTCTTTTATCGCTGGATTCGTACAGAAGGGAAAAAAGAACAAAATACATTAAATACACTTTTCTGTTCATCGGGCCAACGTACGAGAGAGCAAGTTTTCTCAATGTTACCGAAAGAAAAGCAGAAAAAAGTGCATGTGATGGCAAAAACAACGAAAAAGCTTACGAATGAAGATATTGATATTGCAACAATGAAAGTGAAAGATTTCTTGAGACAAGAATCACAGCAAACTGTTAAACCGACAGACTTATCGTTTTATAAATTGTATTTCTATGATCGATATCCAGATGCATTAAATACAATTCAAGCATATAAACGCTCGATTAATCCTTCACTACAAAGAACGGTTGATGACATTACAATTTCAGTATTAAATGCACTTCCGTACTATCAAGAACAACGTATGTTTGAACAACAACATAAACTTGAAACGTTCTTAATGAAAGATTTAACAGCGATGTTATCATTAGTGGTACAATTACCACCATCACAACGTCCTGAAAAAGAAGAAGAATTAAAAATCTACTTGCAAAATTTCCAAAAAGAAATGGAAGTAGTAGAGCGTGATATTCGTGACTCCATTGATCATGATTTGAATGTGAAGATGAGAGCAGCGACTGAGAAGTTTAAGAATAAATAAAAAAGGCGCCTTAAAAGCTAAGTATTTCTCAGCTTTAAGGCGTTTTTTTTTGAGATTTCATTTTGCCTTAACGGTAGTAAAACTAGAAGGAATACTTTCATTATGCAATCGATCAACTGCAGTTACCACATACGTATACGTTTCTCCAGAAATAGCCGTTTTATCTACGTAAATTTCTCCAAGTTTTGTTTTTCTTACAGTAGTAAGTAAATGTTTTGGGTTTTGTATATCCACTTCATTTTTTCCATTCACACGGTAAATTGCGTAATAAGCAGAGTCATTCTCTCTATCATCAATGATACCTATAGCAATACCTTCATCTCTTGGAATGGCACCTTTTAAAGTAGGTTGTTTTGGTGGATCATGATTAAGCCAAGGCATAGGTGGAATTAATGCAGGGTGTTTATATATGTCTTTTGAGAGTCTATCTTTAATTCCAAGTGGATTGTTATTTATATCTTTTAAACTGAAATGCATACTACCTTTTATTTGTGGATATTGATGGTTTAAAGCGATTTGCTTTGGATATTCTTCAGGATCAGACCAAGCAGGGACAGAGCTGTTATTAATTTTATAGGCCGCCTGACCGATGTATAGGTGAATGGGTTTATTATTGGTTTCTTTTACCCACCAATCTACTAATATATCATATGCAGCAGGTGTAAAACCTATATTCCAATATATTTGCGGTGTAATGTAGTCAATATATCCTTTTTGTATCCACTCACGTGTGTCAGCGTAAAGGTCATCAAAGTTTCTTTGACCTGCAGTTGTGTTAGAGCCAGTTGGATCATCAGCTATATTTCGCCATACGCCAAATGGACTAATGCCAAATTTTACGTATGATTTTTCTTGTTTTATAGCAGTATTTAAACCTTTTACGAGTTCATTTACATTATTGCGACGCCAATCTTCGATAGTTGAAAAATCCCCATTATTATATGATTCAAATGTTTTTTGATCAGGAAATTCTTCGGCAACTACTTTATAAGGATAAAAATAATCGTCCATATGAATTGCATCAACATCATAATTTTTTACGATTTCTAAAGCGCCTTCCGTTATAAAGTTTTTCACATCTGGAATACCAGGGTTGTAATATAGCTTCCCGCCGTAAGGCACAACCCAATCGGGATGTTGTCTTGCAGGGTGATTATTTGATAATCGATTTATATCAGTGTGATTCATCGTTATTCGGTATGGATTAATCCATGCGTGGAATTCTATATTTCTTTTATGTGCTTCTTCAATCATAAATGCGAGCGGGTCGTATCCAGGGTCTTTTCCTTGTGTACCCGTAATGTATTCAGACCAAGGACCGTAATTTGAAGGATAGAAAGCATCAGCAGTCGGTTTAATTTGTACAACGACTGCATTCATACCAGTGTTTTTTACATCGTCTAATAGTCTTATAAATTCTTGTTTCTGCTTTTCAATAGGTAAGCCAGTTTTTGAAGGCCAATCAATGTTGAGAACAGATGCTATCCATACAGCGCGTAATTCATGTTTTTTGTAAGTAGTATTTACTTCAGCATAAGTAGAGTGAGGGGAAATGAAAGAGAAAGGAGTAAACAATATGACGATACAGCACATCATTACTAAACGTTTCATAATCATTTATACGCCTCCCTATTATACGATTATTTAAAATAATATATGATGTTAGGTTGGCCCTGCAATTGAGAAAAATAAATATTGAAACATTAATTTAATAGGAAAAATATTTTTAGTGAAATTTACTTTCAGTATAACTAAATCGTTTCATTTCTTCATATGCTTGTTAGTAAAGTGAAACTTTCTTTCATTTGAAAGAAACAATTTATAAGTATAGGAGGATTCAATAATGAAAGTTTTATTCGTTTGTTCTGGAGGAATGTCCAGTGCAATTGTTGTAAACGCTTTAAAAAAAGAAGCAGAGAAAAAAGGTATGAACATGGAAGTGCATGCTATTGGAACAAGTGAGGTGGAGGAAGAAGTAAAGAATGGTTGGGATGTTGTAATGGTTGCACCTCAAGTTAGACATCGATTTGACGCTGTAAAAAAACTTACAGAACAAGAATCTATTCCGTGCGGTATTATTCCGCCGCAAGCATACACGCCGCTTGGTGGACCGACTTTATTAAAAACTGTAAATGAATTAATTAGTTAGGGGGAAGCGTTATGAATAAGTTTGTCACGTTTCTTGATAAAAACTTATCTGGACCGATGGCAAGGCTTTCTGAACAGAGGCATTTACAAGCAATCCGTGATGGAGTTATTTCGGCGTTACCATTTATTATCGTAGGGAGTTTCTTTTTAATAGTAGCATTTCCACCATTACCGAAAGATAGTTTCATATCAGTTTGGGCATTGAAAAATCAAACAAGTATATTAATACCATATCGTTTAACGATGTTTATTATGTCTTTATATATAGCATTTGGTATAGGATACAATTTAGCGAAAAGTTATAAGTTAGATGCTTTATCAGGGGCACAGTTAGCAGTATGCTCACTACTTTTAACATTGACGCCCGAATTAATCGATAAAAAAGGATTTATGCTTCCGATGACAAATCTCGGGGGGCATGGATTATTCGTAACGATGATCGTATCTATTTTATCAGTAGAGATTTTAAGATTTTGTAAGACGAAAAATGTAATGATTAAAATGCCAGAACAAGTACCGCCGTCTGTTTCACGTTCGTTTGAAGCACTTATACCTGCTGCATTCGTAATTATTTTAATGAGTTTAGTAACTGTCGTTTTTAGTATTGATTTACATCATGTAGTTGATAAATTAGCGGCACCGTTAGTAAAAGCTGGTGATAGTTACTTCGGTGTAATCATTCCAGTATTTTTAATTACATTTTTTTGGTCATTCGGAATCCATGGTGTGTCGGTTGTTGGAACTGTTGCCCGGCCATTATGGGAAGTATATTTAGGGAAAAATGGTGAAGCAGTTGCTAGTGGAGCAAACCAGTTGCCATTCATTTCACCAGAACCATTATACCAATGGTTTATATGGATTGGTGGTTCTGGTGCGACGTTAGGACTTGTATTAGCTATGATTGTATTTGGTCGATCAAAATATTCGAAAGCATTATCAAGAACTTGTATTGTGCCTGGTATCTTTAATATTAATGAACCTGTTATTTTTGGATTGCCGATTGTACTAAATCCAATTTTAATTATCCCGTTTATCATTACACCACTCGTAACAGCAACTGTTGCATATTCAGCAACTGCGATGGGATTTGTAACGCCAACACATATTATGCCGCCGTGGACATTACCAGCTCCAATTGGCGCGTATTTAGCCACAGGTGGAGATTGGCGTGCAGTAGTATTAGTTTTTATAAATATAGCAATATCATTTCTTATTTACCTACCATTCTTTAAAATGTATGACAAAAATATGCTTGAAATTGAAAAGAATGGTGACGGGGAATCTGTTAGCCCTTAAGTTTTATACTGTTATTTTGAGTGATAGACTTTTTGTCTATCACTTCTTTCATATTAAATCGAGAGAGGTGAAATGGAATGAATATAAAATTTAGTTATAAAGGTGTATTTATATTATTGTTTGGAGTAATATGTGCAAATTTACTCTTAGTACCTTTATTAAGAATGCTAAATCTACCACAAATGCATAGTATATGGATCGTTACAAGCATTGCGGCAAGTGTTTTGCTTACGATCGTTGTTTCTTTCATTGATGGCACATTTGTATCGAAAGTCCAGTTGTTTATTAGATTTATATTGTTTTCTGTAGGTTGTACGTTGTTTACTTACATAATTGTTTTTTAGTGAATAGGGGGCATGCATTTTATGTATATTGCAGGAATAATGTCCGGTACATCGTTAGATGGAATAGATGTAGCGCTCGTTCATATAGAAGGGAACGGTGTAGATTCTAAGGTCGAACTCATCCATTTTACTACTGTTCCATTTTGCAATGATATAAAAAATGAGATACAACATGCATTATCAATAGAGAATTCAAATGTGCAACTAATATGTAGTTTAAATTTCAAACTTGGTTTATGTTTCGCCAATGCTGTAAAGGAAGTTTGTAAACAGGCTGATTTGTCGCTAAAACAATTAGATTTAATAGGTTCTCACGGCCAAACGATTTATCATCAACCAGTACCAGAAGGTAATATTATTTCTTCAACATTTCAAATTGGGGAACCAGCAGTTATAGCGTATGAAACGAACACTACGGTTATCTCTAATTTTCGAACGATGGATATGGCAGCAGGGGGACAAGGTGCACCACTTGTGCCATATTCAGAGGTCATTTTGTATCGTCATCAAACTAAAAATAGATTACTACAAAATATTGGCGGGATTGGTAATGTTACAGTGATTCCAAGTAAACGAAGTAATAAGAGTGTAATTGCTTTTGATACTGGCCCAGGAAATATGGTAATCGATGATGTATGTCAAAGATTATTTCAGTTGCCATATGATCAAAATGGTAGGATTGCAAAACAAGGAGTAGTTGTAGATGAAATGTTGACATACTGCATGAACCATCCATTTTTGAAAATGAATCCACCAAAATCAACAGGTAGAGAACAGTTTGGAATAGAATTTGTGAACGAATTATTGAAGCAGTTTGAAAAACATAGTAACGAAAATATATTGACGACTGTCACGATGTTTACAGCAAGTTCAATTGTTCATCATTATAAGGAGTTTATTCTGCCGTATTATGAAATCGATGAAGTAATTTTAGGTGGTGGGGGCAGTTATAATCGTACACTTGTTGAAATGATACGAAATGGATTGAAGGAAGAAAAGTGCGCGATATTCATTCAAGAAGATATAGGCTATTCTTCAGAGGCGAAAGAAGCAATCGCCTTTGCGATTTTAGCAAACGAAACGCATCATCGTAATCCGAGTAATGTGCCAAGCGCAACAGGTGCAAAGCAATCTGTAGTTTTAGGGAATATAACATTCCCTCCAATAAGATGATGAAAATGAGGCGAACATATGAAGTATATGATTGGAGTAGATGGTGGGGGCACGAAGACAGAAGCAATTGCATTTGATCAAGACGGAAACGAAGTTGTAAGAGGTACGAGTGGGTTTGGAAATATATTAATAGATTATGAAAAAGCAGTTTCGCATATTATGGAGGCGATCGATCAATGCAAGAAAGCTTTAATAGATGGGCACTGCGTTTGTATTTGTTTAGGGTTAGCGGGTATAAGTGGAGCGAATACAAATGAATTAACATTACGATTAATAAAGAAATATGAAACGAAAATTGAAGTTTTTAATGACGCAATGATTGCACATGCAGCTGCTTTAAAAGGTAAGAATGGAATATTAACTATAGGTGGTACAGGTGCAATTTGTATAGGAAAGAAAGACGAAGTGTACGAGTATAGCGGTGGATGGGGACATATTTTAGGGGATGAGGGAAGCGGTTATTGGATTGCCTTGCAAGCCTTGAAGAAAATGGCATTGCAATTTGATCAAGGAGTTAGACTTTGTCCATTAAGCTTAAGGATTCAAGACGAGTTTCGACTTTTAACATCATCTCATATAAAAAGACTAGTATATAGTTCTTCAAAAGATAAAGTTGCAGCAATTGCACCATTAATTATAGAGGAAGCGAGGAATGGGAATGATGATGCACATAAAATTATTCTGCAAGCGGCTAAGGAATTAACGATAATTACGGTGAATATTTACAACAAGATGCAGTTTGATTTATCACCTTTAATTGCAGTTAGTGGTAGTATATTGTGTTCAGTACCTGAAATATATGCTGAATTTAAGAAATGCTGTGAGAAAAGTATGGGAGAAGTTACATTCGTATCACCATCAGAAATGGCAGTGAAAGGAACATATCATTTAATGAAGGGTGTATATTTTATAAAATAGAAGTATGAGAATTTTTGTATGATTTGTAAAAATATGATGTTAAAATATACAAAGGGATGTAAAGCAAGAAAAAGTACAATATACATAGTTATTGAATATTGTATAAGTACTCCCATGTAGAAAGTGAATGATTACATGATTAATAGTATGCAATTGTTTTATGTAGTGGCTTCTTATTTGTTTGGAAACATATTGACCGCTTATATAGTAACAAAATGGAGACATAACGTTGATATTCGTGATGAAGGAAGCGGAAATCCCGGTGCAAGAAATATGGGGAGAGTATATGGAAAAGGGTATTTTGTCGCTACATTTATAAGTGATGCGATTAAAGGTGCAATTGTAGTTTATATAGCAAAATACCTTTTTGAAGATGCTACATTCGTAATGCTGGCATTATTGGCTGTTATACTTGGACATATTTACCCAATTTTATTTAAAGGCAAGGGCGGAAAAGGCATTTCAACATTTATTGGAGGGTTAATTGCATTTGATCATTTGATAGCGCTTACTCTTATTGCTGTTTTCATTATATTTTATTTAATCTTTAAAGGATTTACTAAGCCCGGACTAATTACAATCGCTTGTTTACCAGTTTGCATGATTTTGTATTCTTACTCTATTGTTACGACTATTTTAAGTGCACTTATCATTGTACTTATTTTATATGTAAATCGAGAATGAAATGAACTTTTAATAAGTGGAGTTAATCTCCACTTATAATTTTTATTAAATACATAAAGGAGATACAACATGGGGTTAATTTATAAAGTTGCTGATTAAGCTTGGGAATTTGAAAGTATACATAAATTGAATTATAAAACATTTGTAGAAGAAATTCCGTAACATGAAGAAACGAAAGAGCATGTTCGTATAGATCGTTTTCATGAAGAAAATACTTATTTAATTTGTTTAGATGGTGATAAGTTAGTAGGTATGGTTGCGTTGCGAGGAAAACGACCATTCTCATTAGATCATAAAATTTCAAATTTAGATTTTTACTTGCAAGAACATGGAGAAAACGTATATGAAATTCGTTTACTTTCAATTGTAAAAGTAAACGAGGCAGTACCTGCTTATATGGACATTGGTATGTACGAAGAAAATGAAAGTATCCTATACTCCCATTCATGGAATTTAATTTATGCATTGCAAGAAGCATTAAAAATATTTGAAGATGAAATGGTATTTGAAAAAATAAAAGAGACGTATACATATATTGAACAAGCTATTACTAATATGGGTTTAAATCTTGTTTCACCTAAAGAACATGCCGTGCCAATTATAGTTACCATTCAATTAAATGAAGATCAGTCTTCTAAGGCGCTAGGTGATGCGTTAGCGTTACAAGGATATATTGTTCATTATGAATCAGCGTATTTACAAAAGAATAACTGGATCCAAATTGCATGTCTGAATCATTACAAAGAACGTGATATGAAAAGGATGTTGAATTGTTTACACAGATGTACATTAAAGAATGGCGTACATATATGAGCAATGATTTTTGAACATAGTTGGTTGCGTATAAAGGGATTATTACTTACGAAAACTTAAAAATGAGACAAACAGTAGATTATAAATTATTAGAAGAGGTGTTAGCATGATAACTAAAAAACTACCATTACATATAACAGACATTAAAAAAGCTCAAAACATTTTAGACAGAAATGCTCGTAAAACTCCTTTAGTAAAATCATTTTATTTGACTAGTAAAACAGGCGGAGAAATTCACTTGAAATTAGAAAATAGGCAATTAACGGGTTCTTTTAAATTTCGTGGTGCGTTTAATAAAATGTCACAGTTGACAGATCAAGAAAAAGAGCGAGGCGTAATTGCTTGTTCCGCTGGTAATCATGCGCAAGGAGTTGCTTTATCTGCTCATTTACTTGGTATTAAGAGTAAAATTGTGATGCCGATTTCTGCACCGAAGGCGAAAGTTGAAGCAACTAGAGGATACGGATCAGAAGTGATTTTATATGGTGAAACTTTTGATGATGCGAAGGCAAAATGTGAGGAGATTATTAGGAAAACAGGTGAAACATACTTACATCCATATGATGATGTGGAGGTAATGGCTGGTCAAGGTACAATTGGTTTGGACATTCTTGATGATATGTGGGATGTAGATACGGTCATTGTACCAATTGGCGGAGGTGGCATTATTTCTGGTATTGCTGTTGCATTAAAGTCTTTTAATCCATCAATCAATATAATTGGTGTACAAGCTGAAAATGTTCATGGGATGAAGGCATCTTATGATAAAGGGACAATCGTAGAACATTATGAGGCACCTACTATAGCAGATGGTTGCGCAGTTAAAATACCAGGTGATTTAACTTTTGAAGTTGTAAAAGAATTAGTAGATGATATTGTAACAGTGTCAGAAGGTGAATTAGAAGTAGCGATGAAAGACTTATTACAGCGTGGTAAAGCCGTTGTAGAAGGTGCAGGTGCATTAGCTACTGCTGCTCTACTTGCAGGGAAAGTGGATACATATATAAAAGGGAAAAAAGTAGTAGCGGTTATATCTGGTGGGAACGTAGACTTGCAACGTATATCAAGTGTTTGTGAGCAATTTTTTGTAGCTAATGAAGTGAAATAGTATTTAAATAACATAAATTTTATGAAAGCAGAGCTAAGAAAACTAATCTTAGCTCTTACTTTTTGTCTACTGTATAGTAAATTATTATATGTAATCGTCTATATTCAAAGATAACTCAAATAATTATATCAATATTGTCGAAACAGAAACAGAAATTTAATATAATGGTTTTAATGTATGAATGAGCTGTTAGGAGGATAGGCCATGAATAAGGAAGAACAGGTCATGAACGGTTTCAGGGAATTATATAATAAGATGGTTTGGCTAAATAAGGATAAGATGGAAGCAGGTCTGAAGGGTTTTAAGTCTTCTGAAGTACATTGTATTGAATATATTGAAAACAATACAGATTCTAACGTGACACAACTTGCAGAGGCTTTTTATGTGACTCGCGGTGCAATAAGTAGAATGACTAAGAAGCTCATAAAAAAAGGCCTTATTGAAAGCTATCAAAAGTCGAAAAATAAGAAAGAAATTTATTTTAGGCTTACCGAACAAGGGAAAGAAGTTTATAAAATTCATGAAGAACTGCACAAAGAGTTTCAAGAGCGGGATAAAGCTGTATTTGAGCAAGTAACCGAGGAAGAATTCGACAGTATAATTAACTTCGTGGAAAAGTATAGTAGGCATTTGGATGCAGAAATAAAGAAACAAGGTATACATATTAAGTCATAATAAAGTTGAAGCATTCGGGCTTTTACGGGTAGTTAATCCCGAAAACTAACTTATTTTCCCGTTCATGCGGGATACATTTAAATAATAAAAAGGTAGCCTGTTCATAGTAAGGCTACCTTTTTATTATTGTATTTTTGTTGACTAATCAACAAAACAGAGTTATTATTTTGTTGACGAAGCAACAAAATGTTTTAAGGAGAGAAGTTAAATGTCTATTTTTAGATCACAAAATGAAAGCGAAACTGAAAAAAACATAGATAAACATGCTTTAATATTCGGCCTTATTTCTGTATTTCTTTGTGGTATAGGTTTCAGTATCATTATGCCTGTAGTGCCATTCTTAGTGCAGCCTTATATAAGTAGTCCAGAAGAACAGGCTCTAGTTGTTACGCTACTGACCTCTGTTTATGCTGTCTGCGTGTTTTTCGCTGCTCCTGCAATCGGGGCTTTGAGCGATAAATATGGCCGTCGTCCATTACTTTTAATATGCCTTTTCGGTTCCGCAATCGGGTACTTAGTTTTTGGTATAGGAGGGGCTTTATGGGTACTATTTGCTGGACGCATAATAGAAGGAATAACAGGCGGGAGTATAAGTACAATTTTTGCATATTTTGCAGATATCATTCCTCCAGAACAGAGAACGAAGTACTTTGGATGGGTGAGTGCAGTGGTAGGTGCAGGAACCATTATTGGACCAACACTTGGGGGATTACTTGCCAAGTTTGGTCATTCTGTACCTTTATATTTTGGAGCGTTCATAACTTTATTAAATGTCTTATATGGGATGAAATATATGCCTGAGAGTCTTGACAAAAATAATAGGTTAAAAGAGATTACTTTTGTAAGGTTAAATCCTTTTGTACAACTTGCAAACATACTTTCCATGAAAAACTTAAAATGGTTACTTGTCTCAGCGTTTTTACTTTGGATACCTAACGGATCTTTACAAGCAATTTTCACACAATTTACGATGGATACTTTTAGCTGGAAGCCTGCACTAATCGGACTTATGTTTTCAATTATGGGCTTTCAAGACATCATTTCACAAGCTTTTATAATGCCAAAGCTTTTAATCAAGCTTAGTGATAAACAAATAGCTATACTTGGAATGGTTTCGGAGATTATTGGCTACAGTTTTATTGCAGCATCAGCTTTGTTTTCCCTATATCCTCTTCTAATCGTTGGGATGTTACTGTTTGGTTTTGGTGACTCGATTTTCGGACCTTCATTCAATGGGATGCTTTCAAAGTCTGTCGATTCTAGTGAACAAGGGAGGATTCAAGGTGGTAGCCAATCTATTCAAGCTTTGGCAAGAATGATTGGTCCAATTATTGGAGGGCAAATTTATGTATCACTTGGTCATGCAGCTCCTGCTTTTATGGGGATGATTCTTATAGTAGTGGCAATAGGAGTTTTGTATAAAGGGACGCATGTAACTGTATAAACTATCTGCACTATTATGGTCTTTCTTTATATAAGGATGTCTCTACGGGAATCTTTCCTGAATGAATTGTATAACAGATAAATATAAGAACAAATAATAGGGTGTCAGAACTTAGGAACAAGTACTGGCCCCTATTTGTTTACAGTTTGAGAGCTAAGAAAAATTAAGAATTTATTCTGTAATGCTCTCATGGTGAAGGTTAAATAGAACTATCAATAATTAAAGTTAGCTTTTTTGAAAGTAAAAAGCTATGTAAATGACTAGATAGTTTAATTATGCTTGTGCTGAAGTAAATAATGACTCCATTTTTACTTTGCTCTTTTCTCGAATTTCACTGTCCGCATGGCGCATTACAAATTTATGCGCTATAGCGATTGCTAAAACATCATCTAATAAGCCGATCCCAATAATAGCAGCTATATCTGGAATGAAGTCGATTGCTAATACGTAATAAGATAAAGCAGCTAATATTATGAATTTCGCTTTAGTAGGTAACCCTTTTTTTCTCATTGTGTAGTATAAAATAATACTTTCATATACGCTTGATTTCCCGAGGTTTGCTGAGCTTTTTTTGAATTTTTTCCAAAGGGTCTGTTTCTCCATATAAACACTCCTATTACAAAAACATAGATTTTTTAAAAGGATAGACAAAGAAGTAGGGAAATAATCAATTTTATTGTTTTTCTTATGTATATTCCATAAAACTAGGAAATTACCTGTTCAAAATAATATAATGTTTGTTTTGCAACGACGCACAGTGTCCCGTTACATAGTCTGTATTGTAAAATGTATGTGGATGATTTTATATTATTGCTAGTGAAATTGAATCTATCTATATTAGTGGTGATATAAAATCAGAGAGGTTGGTTCAAGCTGAAGAAATGCTAGAACATATGCAAAATGAAGAAAAGGAATTTGGTGAATGGTTTATACAGCAGTTAAAAAATGTAAGTCATATTCCTGTTGATGAAAAAGTACATGATGGTCAAATGATTTTGAATAATGAATGTAAAATACTGGCGACGCCAGGGCATACTTCGGGGCATATTTCATTATATTTTCCAAATTTGGATTGTGTAATTACGGGAGATGCAGCTGTTCAAGATAATCGAAAATTAGTAATTGCGAATCCGAACTTTTGTTTAGATATAGAAAAAACGGAGGAGTCTTTAAAGAAGATTAAAAATCTTAAAGCAACAAGGTATTATTGCTATCATGGAGGGAAACTCACTGTATAAAATAATAAAAAAACGATCTATTTTAAAATAAAAAGATCGTTTTTTTAATTCATAGATTCTGCAATTTGAATCAAATCATTAACATTGAATTCTCTTTTTATATGCAGTTTGTTACCAATTGCAATTTTATATTGAAAACCAACTTTTTGAAATAGAAGCTCATATGCGAAATCAAAATGAGGATTATATAATGCTTTTATATTATTGTTTAAATGATAGAATTTGGTTCCTCTATGTACATATTGGTCTAATTTATTATGGACTGGTGAAACAGTGATTTTTAAAATTCCACTAATATCATCATTATAGTAACGTAGTTCCAAGTAATCGTTATAGATGTAACCGTGAAATCCCTGAATTTCGAATGGGAATTTTGTAGGTGTTAGTATATGCCGTTTAACCTTCAATTCATATTCTTTTACAATAGTAGCTTCTTTCATAAACGGATTAGTTCCATCATAAATTTGATTAATTTGAGATATTTTCTTATTTTTTGTTACTATTTCTAAAATGAAACCGATAGTACTTACATCATCAGTGTCTTTGAAATAAGAATTGTAGTGTCCTCTTTTGGAGATGGTACTACTTTAATTTCATGAATAGGTTTATCTTTTGGGAAAGTAGGTAGTTCAATCCCTTCTGTTACATATGACTGCATTAATTTTTTATCATTATTAAGTAAAGCGTGTTTAAACTTAATTATTATATCGGTTTGAGATTTGGCCATAATAATTGAGATGGATTGAAAAAATAGTAAGAAAAATATGCAAAAAATCTTTATTAATTTAGTGTTCACTTTTATCACCCTCTAACTATATTTCCGTAAATTTTAAATATATATGTAAAGGAACGTATATATGTAATAGAAGTCATAGGAGGGAAGGCTATGAGCTCTTTATTTGATGTGATTTCAGATATTATTTTGTTTTATCCTCGAAATGACATGAAATTAAAACATCATATTGCAAAATTAAGCGAATTTGAGTGGTTTCGAAGGTTACACGAAGATCAGAAATATACAAGTTTAATTTGGAGTAATAGAAAAATTAAAAAGTATATTTTGACTTCTGCAAATATGGAAGCATTAATAAAATCCGAGAAAAAACAAAAAGAATTTGTTCATCTAGTACAGGATGAATATAAAAAAAGAAGATAAGAATTTTTTTATTTTTCATATTTGGCGAAACAAATGGTACAATGAAAGCTAATGTGAAAAATAAGGAAAAGAAGTGGTCTATTTGAAAAACTTTTTAGAATTAGGAATTAGTGAAACTTTTAATCATACATTACGTGAAAATGGAATTACAGAAGCAACACCGATTCAGGAGAAGGCAATTCCTGTTATTATGTCAGGTAAAGATATTATTGGGCAGGCGAAAACAGGAACGGGTAAAACGTTAGCATTCGTGTTACCGATTTTAGAAAAAATCGATCCAGAGTCTAGTGATGTTCAGGCTTTAATTGTTGCACCAACAAGGGAACTAGCACTGCAAATTACAACTGAAATTAAAAAAATGCTTGTTCAAAGAGAAGATATTAATGTACTAGCGATATATGGTGGACAAGATGTAGCACAACAATTGAGAAAATTAAAAGGTAATACACATATTGTTGTAGCGACACCAGGACGATTATTAGATCATATACGACGTGAAACAATTGATTTAAGTAATCTTTCAACGATTGTACTAGATGAAGCAGATCAAATGCTTTATTTCGGATTCTTATATGATATTGAAGATATTTTAGATGAGACACCTGATAGTAAACAAACGATGTTATTCTCAGCAACGATGCCAAAAGATATTAAAAAATTGGCGAAACGTTATATGGAAGAGCCGCAAATGATTCAAGTACAAAGTGAAGAAGTAACGGTAGATACAATTGAGCAGCGTGTCATTGAGACGACAGATCGTGCAAAGCCAGATGCACTTCGTTTTGTTATGGATCGTGATCAGCCATTTTTAGCAGTTATTTTCTGTCGTACAAAGGTTAGAGCAAGTAAGCTTTATGATAATTTAAAAGGACTAGGTTATAATTGTGCTGAACTTCATGGTGATATACCTCAAGCGAAACGTGAAAGAGTTATGAAGAGTTTCCGCGAAGCTAAAATTCAGTACTTAATTGCGACTGATGTAGCAGCTCGTGGACTTGATGTAGATGGTGTAACGCACGTATTTAACTTTGATATCCCTGAAGATGTAGAAAGTTATATTCACCGCATTGGCCGAACAGGACGTGCAGGTGGATCAGGTCTTGCAATTACGTTCGTTGCAGCGAAAGATGAAAAACATTTAGAAGAAATTGAAAAAACGCTTGGTGCACCAATACAAAGAGAAATAATCGAACAACCGATGATAAAAAATGTAGATGAAAATGGAAAACCGGTACAAAAGCCGGCTCCAAAGAAATCAGGTCAATATCGTCAAAGAGATAGCCGTGAAGGTTCAAGAAGTGGTTCAAAAGGTGGACCAAGAAACGATTCAAGAAATAGTTCTAGAAATGATAACAATCGATCATTTAATAAGCCAAGTAATAAGAAAAGTAGTGCAAAACAAGGTCAGCAAAGACGTGGCCGTTAAATAGTTATAATTTTAAAAGAGGCGCAAATAATTGCGGCTCTTTTTTATTTTTATACAATGAAGTCGTTTGAAAGATAATGAGATTTTCTAAAAAATACGAGTCCTGTTATTTAATAATTGGGACATATTCTATAATAATCAATTGAGAAAATATCGTAAATTTGAGATAATTTGGTTATATGAATCGGAATTTAAAATGTAATACAGGATATGTATTACTATAGATATCGTAGAAGGGGGAGGAGAAATATAGTGAATTCATGGGGAAGACCTAGAATGAAAATCCAAAAAACAAAAAGTGAATGGATTTGGGATATCATTGGATATTCATTTTTCTTAGGATCAATAATTTTTTTGATCACCATTTGGGGAGGATTACCTGAGGAAGTACCGGGACATTATAACGCAAATGGGGCTGTAGATCGCTGGGGGTCAAAATGGGAACTTTTTACTCTACCAGGAATCGGGACATTTATACTACTTTTAATGCAGACTTTAGAGAAGTTTCCAGAAGTTAATAACTATCCACAAAGATTTAATGAATCGAATGCTAAGCAGTTTTATTTAAATAGCCGAAAAATGATTAATCAATTAAAAAATGTTTGTTTAGTTATTTTTGCTTTAATCCAATTTGAGACAATTTCAATAGTTTTAGGTTGGAGCGGGGGTTTAGGTAAATTATTTTTACCAATAATAATTATCGGAACAGTTATTCCAATTGTTATAGGAATAATAAGGCAACGGAAAATTAAATAATACGGAGTGAATAAATATTCTAATTTATGACATTATTTCGTTATCGGGCGCTATTATGGGATGTAATTTAGAATTTTAAATGAATTTATTATAAATTTCGTATAGGGAAGTTTTTTAAATCCAAAATTAAACAACTTTATTTTACCTCCATCTTAATTTTAGGACGGGGGTATGCGTGTTTGCGGTTTTAAAATTTAATAACTTTAATGTCTTTCTACAGGGGATACCAAAAATGAAATTTTAAAATTTCATTCACCGTATTAAAAATAAATTTTAAAATTCATAAAGGAAATATAAAGTAGGTTGTTGTATATGTACGATAACAGGAAACTTTTCACATACTAAACATATACTTTAAATAAACCGACAGTCGGTCCGTAGGAAGGAGTACATGAATGAGGATCGTAAAAGAATATGGGGAGCGTAGAAATGAAATTTTAGAAACTGCTGAACGTTTGTTTGTTACAAAAGGGTATACGAAAACTACAGTAAATGACATTTTAAAAGAGATTGGTATAGCAAAGGGGACGTTTTATCATTATTTTAAGTCGAAAGAAGAAGTAATGGATGAAATTATTATGAGGATTATTAAAGCTGATGTTGCTAAAGCGAAAGCAATTGTCTCTAACCCTAATATCCCAGTTTTGGATAAGTTATTTCGAGTTTTAATGGAACAATCACCAAAATCAGGAGATGTAAAAGATAAAATGATTGAACAATTTCATCAGCCAAATAATGCGGAAATGCATCAAAAAAGTATAGTACAATCAATTATTCATTTATCTCCTGTTTTAGCAGAGATTTTAGAACAAGGAATCGCTGAAGGCATATTTTCTACTCCATACCCACAAGAAACGATTGAATTATTACTCTCTTCAGCACAAGTCATATTTGATGAGGGTTTATTCCAGTGGAAGCCGGAAGAAATGATGAGGAAGGCTAAAGCTTATATCAAAATGATGGAAGCATCTGTTGGAGCGAAAGAGGGAGCCTTTGATTACATGGTGGAGGTTTTAATCAAACAGAAATAGTAATTTTCTGTTTGGATATTATTGACCGACAGTCGGTCTGAATCGAATGAAAGGTGTGATAAGTATGTCAGCTAGTATAAGGTCTTCGATGAAAGATTTTCACTTAATGGTGAGTGGACAAATCATTACTATTTTAGGTTCAACACTTTTACGTTTTGCCCTGTCATTATATGTGCTAGATATAACAGGGCGTGCTGATATATTCGCAGGATTATATGCGGTAACGAGTATTCCGTTTTTACTAGCTCCTCTCGGCGGAGCGATAGCAGATCGTTTCAATCGCCGTAATTTAATGGTTATTTTTGACTTTATCAACGCTGCGATTGTATTAAGCTTTATAGTTTTGTTATTTACTGGACCTGTATCTATTATATTGATTGGAACAATTATGTTTTTACTAGCAGTCGTTAGTGCAATGTATTCACCTGTTGTAATGGCGAGTATTCCGCAATTAGTTCCAGAGAATAAGTTAGAGCAAGCGAACGGTATCGTAAATGGTGTGCAAGCATTATCGAATATAGTTGCTCCTGTATTAGGAGGAATACTGTACGGCATAATTGGTTTGAAAATGCTCGTAATAATAAGTTGTCTTGCTTTCTTTTTATCTGCGATTTTAGAAATGTTTATTAAAATACCTTTTATAAAAAGAGCACGAGAAAGCCATATAATACCGACAATTGTAAAGGATATGAAAGAAGGATTTATATATGTTTTAAAACAACCATTTATTTTGAAATCTATGCTTTTAGCTGCATTACTAAATTTAATACTTACACCGCTATTTGTTGTTGGTGCTCCAATTATTATACGAGTAACAATGGAAAGTAGCGACACGTTATACGGAATTGGAATGGGATTGATCGATTTTGCTACTATTTTGGGTGCATTATCAATAGGTTTTTTTGCGAAAAAGCTACAGATGAAAACATTGTATTACTGGATGCTTTTAATAGCTTTATTAGTACTACCAATGGCACTATCAGTTACGCCAGTTATTCTTAATTTAGGATACTATCCACCATTTATCCTCTTTATACTTTCTTCTATTCTAATTGCAATGATCGTGACAATTGTATCCATCTATGTGATTACTGTAGTCCAAAAGAAAACACCAAATGAAAACCTAGGAAAAGTAATGGCAATTATAACTGCGGTATCTCAATGTATGGCACCAATTGGGCAAGTCATTTATGGTTTTATGTTTGAAGGATTCAGTATGAAAATTTATTTACCTATATTAGTTATTAGTTTCATAATGATAATAATAGCGATAGTGACGAAGAAAATATTATGGAATGAAGGGAACTAGCTCCATATGATTAGGAGAATGTTAAAAAGAGATTTCTCTCAAAATAAAATGATAATTACCATTCTATTTATGTTTATCATTTTATCAAGTCTTTTAATCGCAAGTGCCTCAAGTAACGTTATAAATCTATTGAACTCAACGGATCAATTGTTTAAAGTATCAAACGCACCGCACTTCGTACAAATGCATGCCGGAGAAATAAACCAAAAGTCAATTGATTCATTTGTAGCGCAAACTCCTTTTGTAAAAAAACAACAAACAGCAGAGATGGTTCAAATAGGCGGATCTAACATTTTTATAAAGAAGAAAAATCAAGCGGAACATAATAGTGTAATGGACATTAGCTTCGTTAAGCAAAATACTATTTTTGACTTTTTATTAGATTTAAATAATGAATTGATCGATGTTAGGAAAGGGGAAATAGGTGTACCAATTTATTATATGCAAAAATATAATTTGCGTATTGGAGATAAAATTTGGGTTGTTAAAAATAATAATGAGCTAGAATTTACTATTTCGGCATTTGTTCGTGATGTTCAAATGAACCCATCACTTGTTAGTTCAAAACGATTTGTAATAAGCGATGATGACTTCGAAAGAATAAAGGGGAATTTTGGAGAAAGTGAATATCTTATTGAATTCCAGCTAACAGATTTAAATAAAATAAATGAATTTGAAACTTTATACCAGTCATCAAACTTACCTCAAAAAGGTCCCTCTATTACGTATTCACTCTTTAAAACACTCAATTCATTAACAGATGGAATAATAGCTGCAGTGCTTATCATAATAAGTGCATTATTAATGCTAATCGCGATTTTATGTATTAGATTTACGATTATGACTTCAATGGAAGAAGATTATCGGGAAATTGGTGTTATGAAAGCTATAGGCATTCAAAGTAAAGATATTCAAAAACTATATGTAACAAAATATGTTGTTATTTCAGCTATCGGATGTATATGTGGATATATCCTTTCGTTATTTGTTACAAAAATATTTACCTCTAACATCGCACTTTATATGGGGACAGCTAATAAAAGTATTTTATACTATGTTGTGCCATTGATAGTCACAACATTGTTATTTCTAGCCGTTATCCTTTTTTGCCGCATCATTTTGCGGGATTTCAGGAGAATTACAGCAATAGATGCTTTACGATCAAGAGATAAACTAGGAAAAAGAAAGATTAGAAGATTTTGTTCTCTCTATCAAACTAAAATTACAAATGTAAATATATTTATTGGTATACAAGATGTAGTGAAAAGATTTAAGTTATATCGAGTATTAAGTATCGTTTTAATTATTGCAGTGTTCATGATTGTTGTACCGGTTAACTTTTTGTACACGATTCAGGCACCGCAATTTGTTAATTATATGGGAACAGGAAAGAGTGATATACGAATAGATTTACAGCAATCTGAAAATATAGAAAAACGGTTTAATGATGTTATATCGTATGTCGGAAACGATGAAGAGGTAGAAAAATATGCAGCATTTGTAACGAGTACATTTAAAATGGTGAAAGCTGATGGTACACATGAAAACTTAAATGTAGAAGTGGGAGATTTCGCTCAATTTCCAATAGAATATGTTAAAGGTATGGCACCAAAAAATGAAAATGAGATCGCTCTCTCTTATATGAACGCAAATGAATTAAAAAAGAATATAGGGGATGAAATCGTTTTATTTGTAGAAGGAAAAGAGAAAATGCTAACTATTAGTGGTATATATCAAGATGTAACGAATGGAGGAAAAACAGCTAAAGCGAGTTTTTCTTATAATAAAGAAAATATATTATGGTACGTAGTAAATGTAGATATGAAACCCAAAGTGAATCTACAAGAAAAAGTGAAGGAGTATAAACAAAATTTTAATTCTGCAAAAATAACAGATACGGATAATTATTTATCTCAAACTTTAGGAGAGACAATTAAACAATTAAGACTCGTGACACAAGTGGCAATTTTGATTGCTATATTGATATCGGTTTTAATAACTGCGATGTTTTTTAAAATGTTATTGGTAAAAGATTCTTCGCAAATATTAATTATGAAAAGTATCGGCTTTTCCTACAAAGATATTCGTATACAATATGTTACTCGTTCTATTTCTATAGTATTAGTAGGTGTTTTAACAGGGACATTTATAGCTGCTACGCTTGGAGAAACACTAATAAGCTGGTTAGGTTCATTTATGGGAGCAGCTCACATAAAGTTTGTTGTTAATCCGATCATTTCTTATGTAATATGTCCAGCTATTTTATTTATATCTGTGACCGTAGCAACACTTTTCAGTAGTTTTACAGTGAAACAAACAAATGATTTAAAGCTAAATGGGGAGTAGGAGGTGTGTAATTTGAAAAAAATTTTAGAAGTAAAACAATTAAATAAAAAATACGCAATGGATGGAAATAAAACTTACCATATGTTAAAAAATATAAATTTAGAGATTTATGAGGGAGAGTTTATATCGGTCATGGGACCTTCTGGTTCAGGGAAATCGACGTTACTATATAATATTAGCGGAATGGATCAAATGTCATCAGGAAGTGTGAAAGTTGATAGTAAAGAAATAACATGTATGAAAGAAGAGGTGTTAGCAAATTTACGACTCAGCGAAATGGGATTTATTTTTCAACAGAGCAATCTTCTTAGAAATTTGAATCTTTTTGATAATATAGTTTTGCCTGCGTATTTAGCAAAAGTTGAGAGCAGGAAAATAATAAATAAACGTGCACTTGAATTGATGAAGAAAACGGGAATTAGTCAAATTGCAACTAATAATATAACTGAAGCATCAGGAGGAGAATTACAAAGGGTATCTATTTGTAGAGCACTCATAAATAAACCTAATATTATTTTTGCTGACGAACCAACGGGTGCTTTGAATTTAAAAGCGACAGAAGAAGTAATGGATATTTTAGCAAATATAAACCGTATGGGAACTACAATTGTGCTAGTTACTCATGACGTAAAGGTAGCAGCTAAAACAGAAAGAGTTCTTTTTATGGTGGACGGAGAAATTGTTAGCGAAATACAGATGGGTAAGTATAGAAACGATGATTTGAAGGTGCGAGAAGAGCAGTTGTTAAAATGGTTAACTGTACTTGGATTTTAAAGAGATAATATTTTTGACTCCTATTGAATATAGGAGTTTTTCTTTGTTTGAAAGTTTAAAAAGAGATATAATAATTTTCTGACTATTGATTATGGAGGGGTATAAATGAAAAGTGAAACGTTACACACTCAAGAAGATATATTAAAAATGCTTGATTCATTATTAAGACCTGCAGAACCGTTTTGGAATGAATTTTATGCGGATAGAGAAAAAGATGTTCCGTTTTTTGAAAATGTTCCAGATGAGAACCTAGTTTCGTATATACAAAAAGAGAGTGTTTCAAAAGGGAAAGTATTAGAACTTGGATGTGGTCCAGGAAGAAACGCAATTTATTTAGCGAGTGAGGGATTTGATGTAACAGCAGTAGATTTATCTATAGAAGGTATTAATTGGGCGAAAGAGAGAGCATTAGAAAACGGAATAGAAATACAATTTGTTTGTGAATCGATTTTTAATTTGGATTTTCAAGATGAATATGATTTTGTATATGATTCCGGTTGCTTGCATCACGTTCCACCACATAGAAGAATGAATTATGTTGATCTAGTTAAAAACTCATTAAAATCGGGTGGTTATTTCGGATTAACATGTTTTGCAGCAGGTGATTTGAATGAGCGAAATGGATCGGAAATAACGGACTGGGATGTGTATAGAGGATGGAGTTTGCAAGGTGGTCTTGCATATTCAGAAGAAAAGTTAAGAGAGATATTTAAAGAATTTGAAGTAATTGAAATTAGAAAAATGAAGCAAATTGAACAACCAAATAATATGTTTGGAGAATCATTTCTTTGGACAGCATTATTTAAGAAGAAATAAAACATAGATAATTGACAAACTCATGGTTTTTATAGACAATACACTTATAAGAATATACGTTCGGTTTTATTGTCCGATGTATGTTTTGCATAAATACATAACAAGGGGATGTCTCTAAATGGGTAACACAAATCAAAAAATCACTACATTTTTAATGTTTGAGGGCAAAGCTGAGGAAGCGATGAATTTTTACACATCGCTATTTAATCAATCAGAAATTGTAAGTATCTCTCGTTATGATGAGAATGGACCAGGTAAAGAGGGAACTGTAATTCATGCAACTTTTACGCTAAATGGACAAGAGTTCATGTGTATTGATAGTTATGTAAAGCATGATTTTACATTCACTCCAGCTATGTCTCTTTATGTAACTTGTGATACGGAAGAGGAAATCGAAACCGTTTTTAATAAACTAGCACAAGATGGAAAAGTTCTTATGCCTTTAGGTTCATATCCGTTTAGTAAAAAGTTTGGCTGGTTAAATGATAAGTATGGTGTGTCTTGGCAGTTAACTCTTGCTGGAGATGAATAATTAAAATAATATGGTGACATTAACGTCATAACAAAAGGGATGATTCAAGATTAATATGTATCATCCCTTTTATTTTTTGTTTTACAAACGTCACTGGTTTTTAAAGAACGTTTCATTGTTATAACTAAAGAAGAAAGACCATCGTTATTCAATAAGATTAAAATAGATTTAGCTACCCGTTGTATTTATAACAACTTTAGGTTTGTATATAATATAAAACTGCTAATTTAATTTTTTAGCTTATCTAGTAATGGAATTCATTAACTGGAAGAAGTCTTTAAAAAGTAATTTGGATACTTTATTTGAAGGTATGGTTTACGAATTAAACAACCTTCAAAAAATATAATAGTTGAAATCTGTTGGTTTTAGAATGAAGAAATTAGGCTCAATATACCAACTAAATTATTCATAATTGAGTTGTGGTATAATTTACATACAGGGGGAAAGTAGATGACACAACATAAAGAAGAGCAAATGAATGAGGCATTAGCATTATTTTACTTTGCATATAAAACTTTTACAGAAAAACCAGATGAAATAATAAAAGAGTATAGTATACAGCGTGTACATCATAGAATTCTGTTTTTTATCGCTCGTTTTCCAGGGCTTAGTGTAAATGAGCTGTTATCACTTTTAGAAATAAGTAAACAAGCTCTTCACGGACCGTTGCGCCAACTGTTAGATAAAGGACTTATTGAGAGTAATGAAGCTGCACATGATCGTCGTGTGAAACAGCTGTCTTTAACAGAAGAAGGAACAGACTTAGAGAAAAAACTGAGCGATGTTCAAAGAGAACAAATGGGAGCTATTTTCTCACAGTTTGGCGAATCGTGTGAAGAAAATTGGCATCAAGTTATGAATGAAATGGCAAATAGCCGTTCAGGACTTGATGCATGGACGTCTAAGCGTGAAATACCAGTAGAATAAAAGATAGAAACAGTATCTTGTTTTGTAGTTTGAAAAATCATAAATTTTTATCTGTATATTTGGCAACTATGGATAAAAAATTCACATTGCCAAAAACTTTATATGTGTACGTATTGAAATTTTAAAATTCATATTTCCGAGAGGGGAATTATAATGATAAAACTTGTGCTCATTCGTCACGGACAAAGTTTGTGGAATCTTGAAAATCGATTTACAGGATGGACAGATGTGGATTTATCAAAGAATGGATTAAGTGAAGCGAGAGAAGCAGGAACAATATTAAAAAAGAATGGATATACATTTGATGTTGCGTATACCTCGGTACTAAAACGAGCAATTCGTACATTATGGATTGTACTGCATGAAATGGATCTCACTTGGGTCCCTATACATAACTCATGGAAGTTGAATGAACGCCATTATGGTGCACTACAAGGATTGAATAAAGTCGAAACTGCAAAAAAATATGGAGATGAACAAGTTCATATTTGGAGAAGAAGTATAGATGTGAGACCGCCTGCACTTACTGAAGATGATCCTCGATATGAGGCGAACAATCCAAGATATAAAACGTTAAAAAAAGATGAATTCCCATTGACTGAATGTTTAGAGGATACGGAGAAAAGAGTAGTTGATTATTGGCATTCAGAAATTGCACCGTCATTAAAAAGTGGTGAGAAAGTAATTATTTCATCGCACGGTAATACAATTCGTTCGCTAGTGAAATACTTAGACAACCTTTCAAGTGATGGTGTGGTTTCATTAAATATTCCAACTAGCATTCCGCTTGTTTATGAGTTAGATGAAAAATTACGTCCGATTCGTCATTATTACTTAAGTATGGATGGAGAAGTACCTGAAGGGGAAATTCCGAAACATATTTCTTTTTAACATGAAAATTTGAAACGCATGCTTGTCTACATATACAATGTAGATTCATGATAAAGTGAAACTTTAATCAGTGGAGGGTGTTCATCCCGCACTGATTATTAGCCTTCACCAATCGGGCTTTTATGGGCAGTTGATCCCGCACCTAACGTCTTTGCTTTCGCTGAATTTTGAGGTGGGGGGCTTACTGCCCGTTAATGCGGGATAAAAGACGTGGCCTGCTTCTAATGTATATGCGATGTTGCTAACTTTAGAAGGTTGTCCACGTCTTTTGTCATAAAGAGAGCTGTTTGTGCATGTAATGGTATCGTGAGTAGTTTTGGAATGGAGGGTGATGTGATTGACGATCTCTAACATTCGAATTGGCTTATTTATTTTAGCAATCGTCTTTATTGTTCTTGTTTTCTTTTATTGGAGAAATGAAGAGTTGTACGAGGAGAAGAAACAACGAATTCGAAAAACGTGGTACGGTTTGTTCATAACATCAGTCACAGTTTATTTCACGATAAAAGGAATAGATTTAACCCTCTGGAAAAATCTTTTAATGTTTACTGCGATGGTAATTTTCGTTGATATTGCATTCATTTTGACACCAAATATTTCAGAAATATGGGGCGCAAAATTCAGCGATATTGGAAAGACGGTCCAATCAATTAAAAGGTCATTAATTGCTTCAAAAGCAAGGGGAGAAATATATACGACAATTATTCAAAATGTGAATCCAACAGCCTTTGGGACAATGGAATGGCATACGGAAGAGGAATATACAAAAAGCTTAAACACATTTTTAGATTCATATGGGGAAAAGATTGGTGCGAAAATTGTTGTATTTGAAGCGGTGAAGGAATTAAATACAAACTTTCGTGGTATCCGCTCTCAATTTAGTATTATGGTTCCATTAGAACACATCGAGCAATTGAATGAGCAGAAAGCGGTGCAAGTAGAAAATGTCGGAATTATACCAGCAAAAATAGTTAGTGATGTTTTCATTGTTATTGATGGGAAGAAAAATAACCTTCAAGATCGAGATTTTGAAAATGTATATAATTTAACAATTCATCATAGTTATTTTAGTAAATGAGGACAGAATCTTTTTCTGTCCTTTTCACCTATACATAAAGGGAGAACAAATTCAGACAAGCTTGTATAAAATTGGACAATCATTCCTACACTAGCACGTAGAGGTGATTGTAGTGATAAAAGATTATGACAATGATTTTTTTAAAGAAGATAATGAAGATACAACAGATTTCTCTTTAATAAAAGGAGATACTTTGCAGCAAATAGAAGAGTTAGAAGAAGAATTAAAAAGAAAATGATACGTGTACACTCTGTCTGCATTTGCTATATAATATAAATAAAAGGTTGTATCTTTTTGAAAAGGGGGAGAAGAGATGGCAGAAGTAAATGCTCAAAAATCTTCGTTTTTTAAAACTAAAAAAGAAGAATCAAATACAGATTTCTCTCTTGTGAAAGGTGCATTAACAGAAAATATAAATCGTTTAGAAAAACTTATGGATAGTAATAGTTCGAAATATACTCGAGTGAAAAAAATACAGGAAAATGCATAAGAGCATTTTCCTGTATTTTTTATTTTGCATTAAACTTTTCTTTTACTTTTAAAGGTAAATCCGCTTTTTGAATTTCTTCATAGGATTTTACTTCAATCGATGATATTTCATTTTTATCTTTATTTTCTTGGTCTACATAAATGCACAAAAATGCCTTTTCATTTAATTTTTGATCGTTTGATTGTCTTTTACTTCTAAATGTAATTTGTTTTCTTACTCCATCTTCATCATATGCCGGCAATGTGTAGTTCCGTAAGTTTCTACCTTCTATCTTTTCAATAAACCCTTCACCTTTTATCTGTACGTAATATACATCCTTACCGATTCTATTTAGAGAAGCTCTTTCGCACCCGATAGTTAAGTTGCAAAATAATAAACTTAGTGTAATAACAGATAAAAATTTTTTCATTTTCATTATCTCCTTTAAATTATGTATTTAAAGTATGCGGTTATTTTTTAAATAGAAAAATCGATTTTGATTACAGCACTCTTACAATCTTGTAAGAGTATAGCTTATTTACAATAAATTAAAAAATATGAGGATGGAATGAATAGGTTATAATGAATTTTTGAAATCTTAAAATAAAAGTAAAATAATGAATCATGGTATAATAATAAAGGACGTACATATTATTTTGTCAATTGGAGAGGAGCTTAAAAATGTATTCTACTTTAGAACAATTAACAAAGCACCCTGTATTTTATCATTTTGCAGAAATTTCAAAGATTCCTAGAGGATCAGGTAATGAAAAAGAAATTAGTGATTACTTAGTGAGTTTCGCAAAGGAACGTAATTTAGAAGTTATTCAAGACGAAGCGTTAAATGTCATTATAAAAAAAGAAGCTACTTCTGGTTATGAGAATGTTCCAGCTATTATCATTCAGGGGCACTCTGATATGGTGTGTGAAAAAAACCAAGCGACAGTTCATGATTTTGAGAAAGATCCAATTGAATTAAGGATTATTGGAGATATGTTATATGCAAACGAAACTACTTTAGGTGCTGATAATGGTATTGCCGTTGCATATGCATTAGCATTATTGGATTCAACAGACATCCCGCATCCAGCTTTAGAAGTTGTTATTACAACTGAAGAAGAAACGACAATGGGCGGTGCATTCGCTGTTGATTCAAATCATTTTGACGGAAAAATATTTATTAATATTGATTCTGAAGAAGATCATAAATTACTAGTGAGTAGCGCAGGTGGTGCGAAAGCAGTTGAAACGATTTCAGTGATTTGGGATGAAGCGTCAGTAGATATGGACACATACCGACTATATGTTGGGGGACTTAAAGGTGGACATTCTGGTTTGGAAATTGATAAACAACGCGGTAATGCGAATAAAGTATTAGGACGAGTTTTACGTGATTTATCACTTCACATTCAGTTTAATATGAGTGAAGTTCATGGCGGCTTAAAAACAAATGCAATTCCGCGTGAAAGTGTAGCTACAATTTTATTACGTGCAGAAGATGTACAGCAAGTAGAAGAAAAACTAAAATCATGGACACGTATGTTACAAGAAGAGCTACGTGCTGTTGATCCGGATGTTCATGTTTCACTTACAAAAGTAGAAGAAAAGGCGGAAAAAGTCTTTTCTAAAGAAACACAAAAACAGCTTATTTCTTCATTATTCTTAATTCCAAATGGTATACAAAGTATGAGCATGGATATTAAAGGTCTTGTAGAAAGCTCAACTAATTTAGGAGTTATTCAAACACTGCAAGATGAGATTAAATTACGAAGCGAAGTGAGAAGTTCTGTAAGTAGCTTAAAACAACATATTGTAGATGAAATTAAGTATATTGCGGAATTAGTAGGGGCAACATTTGAAAAAGAGTCTGAATATCCAGAGTGGCCATATAATCCTAATTCGCCTATCCGTAATTTATTCGAAAAAGTGCACCAAGAAAAATACAGCAAAGATGCTGAAATCTTCGCAGTACATGCAGGAATTGAGTGCAGTGTATTTGTTCAAAAAATGCCTGAGTTAGATGCTATTTCATTCGGTCCAGATATCTTTAATGTTCACACTCCAGATGAACATATTAGTATTTCTTCTGTTGTGAATAACTGGGGATTTTTCGTTGATGTAATGCAGGGAACGAAAGAATTAGCTAAGTAATAAAAGACGGAATAAAAAGCAGCCTAAATTTATAGGTTGCTTTTTTGTATAGAATTTTATGTGAAGCAAAATAATGGCCAAGAAATTTACCTATTGTTGATTTAAAATAAAGTTTGATAAAAAGATCTATTTTGCAGAGTATCTCTTTCTTCAACAATCGGGCCATTTAATTGAATAAGACTACACAAAAAGTCGCTTTCCCTTACCTAAGAAAAGCGACTTTTTAGATTGGTTTTCCCCTTATTATCAAGCTTTTTACTTTAAGTTCCTTTGACTAATAAGGTTTACTTCAGTAAAATAAGGTATATTATATTTGTTGAATAGATTCTCTTTAAAGACAAGAAAAGTAGGTGAACAAAGTGGGGAAATATCAATTGGATTACAAAGGTCAGGCAGCTGTGGCAAAGTTTCATGAAAAACAGACGCCTGCCAAATTTGATAAAAAGCAGCAACTTGAAAAATTGCGTGCGGAGTATTTGAAAAAGAAGCAAAAACAAACAGATAAATAATACGTTATGTTTTTCTGAATTTTCTTTATGTAATGCAAACAAACACAAGAAAATAGGTAAGTTATTCATCGTTCAAATATATACAGGCTATTTTTTCAAACCTCTTACTTAATGAACTAAAAAGTCGATTCCTTGAGATGGAAATCGGCTTTTTTAATAAGTGACATTTTCTTAGCGTTGTAAATCCGCATTTTCCTGACGCTATCCCAAGAAGTAATTGAGGATAATGTATCTACCACAGTCGGGCGCTTTAATTGAGTGATGTTCACAAAAATCATCAAAATTTTTTATAAAAGGATGATTCAATTGAATATAGAAAAAGCGTGTTTTGATCAATCTTTTTTTCAAAACACGCTTTTTCTATTCGCTCTTTTATCAAGGTTTATTAAGTTAAGTTAATTTAATTTAATCAAACTTTATTCAAAAGCTACACCTATGTAAAAGTGCTGCTGTAATATTATATCCTCTTGATAAGGAGAAAGTATTACTACACAAGTGTCATGTGAATTTCATGTACCGTAATTTAAATAAAAAAATAAAGAGTTTCAAAAAAATATAAAATGGTTTTCTTGTCCGCATTCTCGGATTTATTATAACTTGGTTAATTTGACTTGTGTAATTTATTACGTTATGATTTTTCATTATAACTGAAAGGCTTGAAGATAATGATTCGTCGTTTGAAAAAGTTTAAAAATGTCGCTGTCGTATTAAGCTTCTAAGGAAATTGCAAAAATCTACAATACTTAGAAGCGAGGAATATAGTTATGAAGCATCCATTATTTAATCATTGGTCTGAAACAAAGTATTTAAAAGATATAGTAACAAATCCACTCATTGAAGTAGGAGAGTACTCCTATTATTCAGGGTATTATGGAAATCAAAATTTTGAAGATGGTTGTGTAAGGTATTTATGGGGCGATGCTAAGTCCCAAACACTTTTCAATCCAATTGAACAGATGGGTTGGCATCTTGATAAGCTCATTATTGGAAATTATGTTTGTATTGCAAGTGGAGTTGTCATTCTAATGGGTGGGAATCATAATCATCACGCTGAATGGATTACAGTGTATCCATTCGCTGAGCAAATCGGACAATCTTATGAACCGAAGGGTGATACAGTCATTAAAAGTGATGCCTGGATTGGTATGAATGCTACAATAATGCCTGGCGTTACAATCGGTGAAGGTGCAATCGTTGCGGCAGGATCTGTCGTATGTAAAGATGTTCCGCCATATACAATAGTGGGCGGTAATCCTGCTAAGGAAATAAAAAAACGGTTCACTGATACAGAAATTAATATGCTAATGGAAATGCGTTGGTTTGATTGGGATAGAGAATTGATTGAGAAGGTAATTCCTCTTTTATCTAGTCCAGCCATTGAACCATTATTTACTTTTTATAAAAATGAAGTGAAAAATAAATAAATCAGCTAGAAAAACTACATTCAATATAGGATGTAGTTTTTTTATTATTTGTACTAGAAACAATTATGAAATAATCTCCTCATTATGGTTTAGTTTTTATAAATTATCTTAAGAAAAATTAAGAAATATAACCAGTAGTTCTTAATATGTTTTATTTATAATTCAAATGATTGAACAAAATTGTTTCTTCATTTTCCCTTCAAGGTGTTCCATCGCGAATTACTCGCCCGGAGGTAGAAAAGGTAGTTTATATGTTAGAAGTTTCAGCGATACTCTAAAAGCATCCACCTGAAGTATCTAGTGGGCAGCAACATGTGTACTTGTGCATGAGCCAGCCATTATACAGTTTATAAAATCTGCAGCAATGATTCTTTTTTTGAGATAGCGAAAATGGATTTTTTTATGCAATTCATTTTGTTTTCTTAACAAAATACCTAGTGCTTTCTTATCTTAACGGGGAACAAATTTATTACTTAGATGGTCTATTACGTGTATTCCTAAAAATGGATGTCCAAATTGAATACAATATATCCCGTTTGATATCTATTTTTATGTATTGCCAAAATATGAAAGGACTTATTATTTTGAAAAATAAAAGGATATATATTGGTGGGGTACAAGTTTAATACTTTTACAGATGAGGCATTGCAAGTGGAAACGAAAAAGAAAAAGAAACAACCCAAACGGTAGCTTATCAATCATAGAGACGTAGGAGGATATATATGATAAAACAAGTCGTAGACGTAAAAAACATTCAAAAAGTGTACGGTAAAAAAGGTGAGAATCAATCACGCGCATTAAAAGGTGTTTCATTCTCGATTCAAGAGGGGGAGTTTGTTGGGATTATGGGGCCATCTGGTTCTGGCAAAACGACATTATTAAATGTAATTTCAACTCTTGATAAAGCAACAGGTGGCGTTATTGAAATTGCAGGAACGGATATTACGAAAATGAAGCAAGGTGAGCTTTCTGATTTCCGTTCGCAAAAGTTAGGATTCATTTTCCAAGACTTTAATTTATTAGAGAATTTATCTATTTACGAAAACATTGCACTTCCATTATCCCTTCAAGGTGTCCCATCACGAAAAATTGGGCCGAAAGTAGAAAAGGTAGCTGATATGTTAGGGATTGTAACAATACTTCAAAAGTACCCATCTGAAGTATCTGGTGGACAGAAACAGCGTTCAGCAGCAGCACGTGCGTTAGTGCATGAGCCTGCAATTATTTTAGGGGACGAGCCAACAGGAGCTCTTGATTCTAAAAATGCAACTAGTTTACTTAATGCGATGACAAATTTAAATAAAGAACAAGGCGTATCGATTATGATGGTTACGCATGATCCATACAGTGCAAGTTACTGTCAGCGTATTTTATTCATTCAAGATGGTGAGTTATATAAAGAAATTTACCGTGGTGGTAAACGTGAAGAGTTTTATAAAGAAATTTTAGACGTGCTTGCAGATTTAGGCACACAAAAAGCGTAAGAAAGGAGGTTTGGGCATGTTATTTAAACTTTCCATGTCAGGGTTGAAAAGTAAATTGCAAGATTATATTGTATTACTTATTGGTCTTATTGTATCTATTTCTACTTTCTATATGTTTCAAACGCTATCACTAAATAAAGTGTTCCTTGAATCTAATGCAAACATTGGTCCTATAGTATTAATATTCCAAATAGGTTCCTCTTTATTAGCGATTGTAACATTTTTTTACATTATGTATGCAAACTCTTTCTTATTATCTCTTCGCCAAAAAGAGTTTGGTATGTATATGATGTTAGGAGCAAAAAAGTATAAAGTTACATTACTGATGTTCCTTGAAACAATTATATTAGGTGCGGCGTCACTTGTGATTGGGATTACAAGTGGTGTAGGACTTGCAGAAGGTATCGGACAGTTATTAATGAAACAATTGGAGTTGACTGGAGAAGGTTACCAAGCTTTGTACATTCCATCAATGGTCGTTACTTGCATCTTCTTCTTTGCATTATTTGTACTATCAGCAAGTATGAATAGTATTAAATTGTCACGTATTTCTATATTACAACTTGTACATGCAGGTGCACAAACAGAGCGTGGCGCGGTAAAAGGAAAAATGACAGTTGTAGTTGCATTACTTGGTCTGATTTTGTTAGGTATTGGTTATGCATCATTGCTCTATATACCACAGGCAAAAAATCTAGGAACCGTTCCTACATTAATGGCTCTTGGATTAATCGCAGCAACTGTTAGTACTTACATGTTGTTTGGATCACTTCTCCCAGTTATGATAAAAAAAATAAAAAGTAATAAAAAGCGTAGTGAAAAAGGGCTTAATGCTTTTACCTTTGCTCAATTAAACTTCCGCATTAATGGCTTAACAAATGTGCTTGCGACGGTAGCAATCTTAGTAGCCCTTGGAGCAGGTGGAATTGCGTGTGGTATGGCATTTAAAAACGACGTTTTAAAGCAGACTGATAAAGGAACAATTTACGATTCGGTAGTTCATAATCCAACAGCAGAAGAAAAGAACATTTTGAGTAGTATTTTATTTCAAGAGAAACTTGAATATCGTTACAAAGTAGATGATAAGTATGTTTATTATATAAAAGAAGAGCTAGAGAACAATCATCCTTTAGTAAAAGATAGAAAAAATGAGAAGATAATGAAAGTTTCAGAAGAGATTCCCATGGATGCATTTGCATTGTCAAGACAATGGGGTAAAGAGGATGCAAAATCAAAACAATGGAGCGACGCTTTCGAAACAATTCAGCCAAATTATATATATCCTGATCATAA
Source organism: Bacillus sp. RC242 (assembly GCF_044908245.1). NCBI lineage: Bacteria > Bacillati > Bacillota > Bacilli > Caryophanales > Bacillaceae > Bacillus > Bacillus sp. RC242. The sequence continues at coordinate 65,070 of NZ_JBIYCZ010000009.1, read as the reverse complement.
AATAAAAATTGTAGATCAAAACATATACGATAGTATGAAAGGTAAAGAAAGTACTGTGTTTATTGGGAAAACAGATGATTTTGAAGCATATTTAAAAGAATGGAAAAAACTTGATGAATTACAGGTAGTTAAGTATAAAAATGTGAAATCTGAAGAGCTGTATAGTAAGTATCAACAATATATTGCAAATCAAGGTTTTTCCAGCGGACTAATGTTTATGGGGTTCTTCGTTGGAATTGCGTTTTTAGCAATGATGGCAAGTTGCTTAATGTTTAAAATTCTATCTGGTGCATCTAAAGATAGTATACGTTACCAAATGCTTCATAAAATTGGTGTTCGCCAGGAATTATTAACACAATCGATTTATAAGGAGTTATCCTTCGTATTCTTAGTCCCAGCAATTATCGGGATTGTTCACATATTAGTTGGTATGAATATGTTTGGCCCTCTTTTAATCGATCCGTATTTTCGTATTTGGTTACCAATTGTTATTTTCATAGTGATTTACTCGATTTACTACTGGATTACAGTTCAATTGTATAAAAGAATTGTACTTCCGAAAGAAGGTTAATGTAATAATGTTATGTATACTAAGTATCATCATAATTGGCCCCCGTTATGATGAAGTGAAAAAATATCATGTAAGCAAAATAGAAAGTGGATTTGAGATACAAATATGCAGCAATGAGCGGCAGAAAGTGTTAGAAAAAAAGTAAATACAAGTAGGGGGCGCATTTCATGTATAACTTACAAGAAGATATGTATGAGCAATTAAAAGAGAAAAATACTATTCTTTCTATATCTTAATAATGAAGGGAAAAGAAGAGGGAAAATAGCATCGTTCCTACATTGAGTACTACTTTAACCTTATTTGTAGGAACTCTTGCACTATCCCCTTACAATAAAATTGAATAATCATCCAATATTAATTGTTAACTATTATCGGAATTTTGACAGGATAGAACAATTTTCAAAAAAATATCTTGTATTCATTGTGTCTATTATAGCTATTATTTAAAATTGGGTTTGCACCAAAAGAGTGTAAATAAACATAAAACTTGTAAACTTTATTCATCATAAGGATTATCGTTTTAGAAAAGGAGTGTGTGTTGAAAAAATTTTTAAAGGTAATTTTAATCTTATTAGTAATATTTATAGGAATTATGTTGGGAAGCATAATTTTAAATAAAACATATCATACAGAGTTTAAGTCTTTAGATAACACGGATCAAAACATGTTAAAAGAATTATCTACTATTTATAAGAGCTTCGAAGAATCGAGTGATAAACTTTGGAATGAAGATTATCGCTTCGAAAAAATGCCATTGGTTCTGATACGTAGTAATAAAGACGGGGGATTCTTTAGACAAGAAGCTTATGCAGTTAATGTAACGGGATTAGAAAATAGTATTTTTGCAAAGGAAATAAAAGTCTCAAATTCTCTGCATCTATCTAAAGTCTATCGCTTAACTCGTTTTGATTTTAGAACTATTTCTACCTGGATTCCTTGGAACTTTGGGACAATAAATATTAACGATATGGATGTATTTTATTTAAAATATCATCCTAAAATGTTTAGTAATCCAGATTTATATTTTGATTTTTCATCTTTCTTATTACATGAAGGTTTTCATGCTTATAAACAAAAAGATTGGACATATGATGCAAATGGTGGAGAGTCTATTCACGAATATCCGATTAATAAAGAAAATTACGCGCTAATGGGATTAGAATTTAAGCTATTAGATAAAGCAATGATTGATACGAACCCAGAAAGTATTAATCAGGCATTATATGATTGGACAATTGTACGTAACTATCGCTATAAAAAATGGCCTCAATTAATTGGAGAAACAAAAACTGAAGCAATAGAAGGTTCAGCACGATACTTAGAGTATCGTTATAGTAAATTAACTGGTGGAAATCTTATGGTACTTGCAAAGAAACAGAAGCCATATCATGTTACTTTTATGGAGGCGTTCAACTTCATTGCTAATGGACAGGCAGAATCTCCAAGGTTTTTAGAGCGGAATATGAGATATGAGACTGGTTCAGCCCTTGAATTAAGCATGGACAAAGTAAATATTCCATGGAAAGAAGCTATTGAAGATAGTGCAATCAAACAAGGAAAGACACCATATGAAGTATTAAATACGTACTTTAATATAAATAATACGCCCACAATTGAAAATAAAATCAAAGAAATTAAAGAGAACAATGACTATGAAACACTTTTAGAACAAGGAGAAAAACTGGTGAAAATAGGTAACGAGTAAAGAAAATACGATTTGAAAAAGAATTTTCTTTAAAGAGCGTATTGAAGAGGATTCTTTTTTCATTTTATAAGTTATATACACTACCGGTGTAATCAAAAAAAATTAATTAAAAGAAGGAATCTCAAAATAATTTTTTTTATTAAAAGCTAAATTTAATGAAGAAGAAAAATTATTAATTGTAAATGGATCTAAAGAAAATTTTGAACAATATTTAAGACGTTATCTTTTATATCGATTATGTTACTTTTGGTCATTCAATTGCAGGTTTACAAAAAAGAGGATAGAAATGTACCGTCTGCTTATGCTTTTAGTTGTTCAATATGAGAAAAATGTGGAGGAATCATATGGAGTCAAAAATTCTTATTGTTGATGATGATAAAGAGATTAGAAATCTTATCTCTGTATATTTGGAAAATGAAGGTCTGAAAACTTAAAAGGCAGAAGATGCTATTGAAGCGTTAGAACTGTTAGAAGAAAAGCGATTCGATCTTATTATTTTGGATGTTATGATGCCTAATATGGATGGCATTGAAGCGTGTATGAAGATTAGGGAAGAACGAAATATGCCTATCATTATGCTTTCTGCAAAATCAGAGGATATAGACAAAATTCAGGGTTTAGCCTCTGGTGCCGATGATTATTTATCAAAACCGTTTAATCCGTTGGAGTTAATCGCTAGAGTAAAATCCCAATTAAGAAGGTTTAAAAAATATAATACAAATACAGATAATGATAAAAGTGTCCTAGAAATTGGTGATTTGACCGTAAATACAGATACACGTCAAGTATGGATAAGAGGCACGGAAGTAAGGCTAACTCCAAAAGAGTTTGATATACTCGAACTACTTGCTCGTAACAAAGGGATTGTTCTGAGTGTTGCAAAAATATATGAAGCAGTTTGGAAAGATGCTTTTTATAAATCGGATAATACCGTCATGGTGCATATTACAAAAATAAGAGACAAAATTGAAGAGGATTCTAAACATCCAATTTATATTAAAACTGTTTGGGGAATTGGGTACAAAATATGAAGAAGGTTAGTTTTAGAAATAAGGTAATAATAAAACTTCTTGGTGCTGTTGCAGTTAGTTTTTTTGTTTCGTTTGGTTTAACAATCCTCACTTTTATATATATATTATAATACCATTAAATCTAAATCACTATCTTGATGATCTTAGTACATTTGAAAATAATATACTTACATTTCTTATATTTGCGTTAGCGATCTTTACTTTTATAATCATTTTTTTAATATTGGTTCGAAAGAAAATAGTATATTTGAAGCTCATTTCTGATAATGTGAATGATATTGCCAATGGAAAACTGGGTTTGACAATTGGGATTGAGGGAAAGGATGAATTGACTCATCTTGCTCAAAATATTAATTATATGTCCAAGGAATTGGAGAATACATTTGAACAGGAAAGACAATTGGAACGTACAAAAAATGAACTCATAACCAACGTATCTCATGACTTACGCACACCGTTGACATCTATTATCGGTTATGTAGATTTATTAAAAAGAGGGCAATACGACAGTAAAGCACAATTACAGGAGTATCTCGAAACCACTTATTTAAAATCACAGAGATTGAAATATCTAATTGATGAACTATTTGAGTACACCCGTTTATCAGACATCGATGCTAAGTTAAACATTAACGAAGTTGATTTATCAGGCTTGTTGGAGCAAATAGTTGGAGAGTATATTCCTATATTTGAAAAGGCAGGTTTAAGTGTTCAAAAATCAATAACGGAAGAAACAATACCTATTTTCATGGATGTAGAAAAAATGGTACGTGTTTATGAAAATCTGTTTATGAATGCGATAAAGTACAGCATGAAACCATCCGAATTATCAATATGTCTTGAACTAATAGGTAACAAAGCAATTTTGAAAGTATCAAATAAAGTCGAGAAGCCGCCTGTTAGCGATCCTAATAAATTATTTGAAAGGTTTTTCAGGGGTGATAAGGCAAGAAAAGATGATCAAGGAAATGGGCTGGGACTCGCTATCTCAAAAAAAATTGTTGAACTTCATAATGGTAATATACATGCAGAATATAAAGTAGGCTGGATGTCCTTTATTGTTGAACATCCAATTAAATAGAATGGCTTATGGAATGAAAGGTTCCATAAGCTTTTTTTTAAACTTAAGAAACTTCTTAAGTTAATAATTTAAGTAGGCCATTCATAGTAGACATGATACTGATAAGTTAATTTGATTTATTATTATAAAGTAATTAATCGAATAAAGGGGAAGTTCATTGATATGAATAATGTAAGAGACGATAGTAAATTTAGCAACCAGTGTGTTTTGGTATTCAACCGGGGCACACTGGTTTTATTTTTTTATAAATGTGGAACAAATGTATTACTTAGATTGTCTATTAAGTGTAATCCTAAAAGATATGAAAGTACAGATCATTTCGAAAAATACAAAGGTATTAAAAAGAGGGATATGTGTGGGAACACTAAGTGTCAGTGTGCCTAAAAGGGTGGGATGAGATGGTCTATATGAAAGTGGTTCTAATGTCTTATATGTATATAGAATTTGATAACGCTGTCTATTTTTTGGAGGATTATGTTAAAATAACGTTTTTTTGAGTACAAAGATATTGGAGGTAACAGAAGTGAAAAGTATGTTTTGCAAGAGATTTATTACAATAGTAACAGTGCTTACACTATTTTGTAGCATGGCCGTTACATTTGGAAGAGCATCAGCGGAAACAGTTCCTGCTATAGACGTAGAAGCAGGATCAGCAATTTTAGTAGAAGCAAATTCCGGGAAAATTTTATATCAAAAAAATGCAGATGAATCATTAGCAATTGCTAGTATGACAAAAATGATGAGTGAATACTTAGTTCATGAAGCGGTGGATAAAGGAAAACTTAAATGGGATCAAAAAGTTAAAATTTCTGAATATGCATATAAGATTTCGCAAGATCGCTCATTATCAAACGTTCCATTAGAAAATGGTGGCTCTTATACGGTCAAAGAGTTATATGAGGCAATGGTAATTTACTCTGCAAACGGTGCAACAATTGCTTTAGCTGAAGAGATTGCTGGAAAAGAAGTCAATTTCGTGAAAATGATGAACGATAAATCAAAAGAGTTTGGAATGAAAAATTATAAATTTGTAAACTCTACAGGTTTAACAAACCATGATTTAAAAGGACATCACCCAGAAGGGACAACTCCAGACGAGAAAAATAAAATGTCCGCAAGAGATTGTGCGATTTTAGCACAACGTCTTATTCAAGATTTCCCGAAAATATTAGATACAGCAAAAATCCCTAAAAAAACATTCCAAAAGGGTGGCAAGTATCCGATTGATATGACGAACTTTAACTGGATGTTAAAAGGCTTAATTAAGCAATACGAAGGTGTAGATGGGTTAAAAACAGGAACTACTCCAGAAGCCGGAGATTGTTTTACTGGTACAGTAGAAAAAAACGGTATGCGTCTAATCTCTGTAGTTATAAAAGCAAACTCTCATACAGCACGTTTTGATGAAACAAAGAAATTATATGATTATGGATTTGCGAATTTTGAAGTGAAGAAGGTCTATGGAAAAGATTCAGTAGTAAAAGGTCATGAAACAGTGCGAGTAGCAAATGCAAAGGACAAAGATATAGTTGTTCAAACGAAGCAAGCTATTTTACTTCCAATGCCAAAGGGCAACAAAGACGTTTATAAAAAAGAATTTAAAGTATCGAATAAAGAACAAGAAGCGCCTATTAAAAAAGGTGTAACAATTAGTCAAATGATTATATCGCCTAAAGATATTACAGATCCTGGGTTCTTATCAGGTAAATCATTACAAGTAGATCTTGTAACAAAATCTGAAGTAGAACAAGCAAATTGGTTTACACGTTTTATGCGCGAAATAGGATCTTTCTTTAGCGGTATGTGGAATAGTGCGGTTGATATAGTAAAAGGCTAACTTTGTAGGATAAAACTAAATATTAGCCTGAAATAAAAGGTTTCAAAGTATTATAGATTCTTATGTGGATGGCTTGGAATGGAAGATTGCATTAATTCTCAAATCTGGTTCTTCGGAACTTTCGGTATTGCAATCAAGCTAAGATAAATTTGTATCCATATAATCAAAAAACGCTATTCTTTTTGTAGAAATATACAGAAAGGATGGCGTTTATTATGAATTGTTCGATTCAAAGGGTTCTGGTGCAAGGCTAGTTTAATAAAGTTACATGATGAAAACACATTCATTATTCCATCAAGTGACAATAAAAATAAATACCTGGTACTTATTCCTGTTATTAAATTTTATAAAAATTTAATAAAATCTTTTCTTTCTATTAAATATTTTGTTTTAAATTATTTATATAAAGAAATGGAGGCCAGAAAATGAATTTTTTAAAGAAATTTAAGTATCTCTTTATAGCGTGTATCCCTATGTATATAGTTATTCTTTAATTTCAATCGAATAAAAAAGCAAGGTATTCGAGAAAAAAGTATGGTACCATACAGAGAAAACGCTCTCCCATACAAAAGTAAATTGTACCGAAAGTGATAAAAGCGAATGTTATATGGAGGGAACCCACTAATAATTTCACCTGAAAATCGGTAATTAATGAAACAAAGAATAACAAAATGATACATGATTACGAGTTAATATCCCAAAAAGATAGGATTACTAGTGACAATCTTTGATACTGACAAGTGAGGTGACGTCGATGAGAGGGCCATTAATAAAAAGTGGAGTATTTATTTTAGTTTTAACAGGAGGGCTATATCTTACAAAATACGCATATGACCATCATACTAACCGAGTTAAAGTAAGAGACACGATTCAACAAATATCAATAGAGCATGGTATACCACCATGGATTCCTTTATCTATTGCATTCCATGAAAGTAAGTTTGATCAAAATGCAGTCGGAGATCAGGGCACATCATTTGGACTGTTTCAGCTCCATCGAGGTGGACTAGCACCTAAAGATTTAACGAACGAAGATTTGAAAAATATAGAAACTAATACTCGAATTGCAATATCTAATATGAAAAATGCATATAACCGTGGTTTACAGCAAAATTTAAAAGGACCAGAGCTATTAAAACATGTTGCTAATACCTCAGGGTGGCCTGGGAATAAGGGTGTTCAATGGACAAATAAGCAGACAGACTATAACGAGGGGTTAGAAAACAGTTTTAAAATGTTTTCTAAACGACAATACGATTTTATAGAATGAAATTTCTTTTTTCTTTCTATTATTATATAACTTATGCCTAAATAAGAAAGTTCCCTTATACAGACGCATAGATTGACTTTGTACTGCTTATATTAGGAATTTAAAGAAACAATATGTATAATTCTCCCACTACACTAGTATAGTGGCCTTTATTAACAGCAAAATCTACAATTTACAAGGAGAACATTTTATGAGTAAGAGAATAAAAGAATTAGATTCCATACGAGGGTTAGCGGCACTGACAGTGGTATTTGGACATTTTTGTTTAATGCTACCATCGTTGCCTAATTCTATTAAATTTTCCCCGCTTAGGTTTTTATGGGCTGGCGGGGAAGCTGTAATCGTTTTTTATGTACTCAGTGGTTTTGTGTTATCTATGGCACTTTATCATTCAAAAACAAATTATTGGGGATATTTAATTAAGCGATTTGTACGAATCTATATTCCTTATTATTTTTGGATAATCATTACCTTTGCTTTATTTATTTTGTTTTCGCCGTATGAAGTGGCTGGACTACGGGATTGGTTCTATGATAGGTGGCAAGGGTCTATAACAAAAATAGATATTATAAACCATTTTGTGCTTCTTAATAACTTTTTTACGGAAAATTATAATCCAGTTATCTGGTCATTGGCTCAAGAAATGCGTATATCTATTGTGTTTCCTTTGTTATTCCTTCTTTTTTATAAACTGAGTTGGAAGAAAACGATACTATTTGCTTTGAGCTTTTCTTTAATTAGTGTTTTCCTTAATATGTTGCATATAGGGAAAGCAGAGGGATTTTATAATGGTTATGCCGATACACTGCATTTCACATCGATGTTTATGGTTGGAATGTTACTTTTTAAGCATCAGGAAAAGCTTATCTACTTATATAGGAATATGAAAAAATTTAATAAAGGATTTCTTATTGCATTAGGGATTATTCTATATTTATATTCCATTTTAATTTATGGTTTTTCCCGTAATGATACTACTTTCTTATTAAAAGATTGGGGTGTCGTAATCGGTGTTAGTATATTTATAATAATGGCCATGAGTAACCTAAAAGTAAGAGCATTTTTAAATAAGAGTGTATTTGTATACTTAGGAGAAATTTCATACAGTATCTATTTGTGTCATTTTCCAATCATGATGGTACTATTTAAACTTTTGTATACAAAGATACCTATCTTTTTCCTTCTTGCTTTGTGTATTTCAATGACAATACTTTTTTCTATAGTTTCGTATCATTTAATTGAAAAGAAATGTATCAACTGGGCAAAACAAAGAACAACAAATTTTCGAAAAAAAGTGTAATGCTTGAAGGAATTTTATTTCTTTAGTAAATATACGAATATTACCGATTCCTAAGTATATTAGGAATCGGTCAATTACGGATTCTATATAAATATACTAAAATTGAACAAATTTTTAATTTTATACTTAACTCCAAAAATCCTCTTACTAAAGAGAATCTTCGTAACGTTTTTCCAGACATAGCCGAAAGTACAATTAGTAAAACGCTAGTTTCCTTGTAGCTGCTTGGTCAAATAAAGCTGGTTTCAAGAGGAAGAAATGCTCAATGTATACAGGTTTAATTCTGTATTAATAATTATTAGGGGTAACAACACATCGCTATCTATATCTAAAATGTTATATAAAACTATTGAATATTTTATTCGTAAAAACAGAGGTGTAAAATGAATTTTATTTCCGAACTACTTGTTACCTTTGCAATTCCTACAATACAACTCACATTCTTGTTACTACTCATTTTTGTTTTTAGCTACTTTGTAGTATACAAAAAGGTATGTAAAGGAGGGAGGGAATTTACCGTACAATAAGTTATATTGTTTATATTGATAATAGGATATTATTCCCTTGTATTATCAGCCACTTCATTTGGTCGTCCAGATGATATAACTTTCGCAAGAACAATTGACTTTGATGTACTTAGTGTTTATAAAAAAGCATGGAATACCTTTTCATTTTCTTCTTTTTTCCATATCATTGTGAATATAGGTATGCTTTTTCCGTTAGGAATTTTATTACCTTTATTTAGTAATGTTTTTCAAAAAACAAAATGGATGTTAATCAGCTCAATTATAGCAAGTTTATTGATTGAAATCCTTGAATTTACAATGCAACGTGGAAGTATGGAACTAGCCGATTTACTTCATAATACTTTAGGAATGATGCTAGGATATTCTATGTTAAATATAGTTCTTATATTGTTGAAGAAAAAAGAAACAGATACACAAATGACCAAATATTTATTTCTTCCGATTACAGTAAGTTTTGTTGCACTTGGAATAATGATTTCGTATCAAATGAAGGAATTTGGGAATATGCCTTTAGATCCCATTACAAAAACAGACATGACTGATGTCACTATAAAAACATCAATAGAGTTAAAAGACGAAGGTAATAAAATGCCTGTTTACAAAGAGGAAATTACAAAAATGCCTAATGACAATGAGCCAGTTACAAAAAAATCACATATTCGAGATGTCGAAATTCTGTCTCCCAAAGAAGTATTTCAAAAACTAAAACAAGGAGACTTTGATCCTATAATATCTTTCAAAGCAGGTGATACATTAGTCATTACAGATTATAATATAGATTACTACGCTGATACAAAAGGCTTTTCTCAACCTATATATGTTTTTCAAGTACGCTTAAATGATAATGGGAAAGATAGTTGGTCTCAACCTATTTCTGCGAGAAGATAACGTAGATTTTTCATGTTTTTGTTCATGTGAAATAGTTTAATCGAGTTGTCTTGCTCATTTGAAAAATCTCCTATGGAATTTAATTGAAATTGAAAAACATTTAAGAAGAACAATTACGCTGTGGGCTATTGTATAGTGTAGATATGAATAACAAAAAAGGGGGACTATATATGTGGAAGCGATTTGTAGCGATTGGTGATAGTTTTACAGAGGGGATAGGGGATGAAGTTGAGGGAATAGCATTAAAAAGCTGGGTAGATCATTTTGTTCAACTGTGTGTAAACGATATAGAATATGCTAATTTTGCAAAGCGTGGGTTAGTAACTAAAGAAATTCGCTCACAGCAATTGGAAAAGGCATTAACTTTTAATCCAGATGTGGTTAGTCTAATTGCAGGTGCAAACGATGTTTTAAAAGGACGTTGGAATCATCAAGCATATAAGAACGATATGGAATTTATGATAGATACATTAAGTAAAGCAGGTGCTGATATTATTATAGCAAACCTTCCAGATTTTACAGTTCGGCTTCCTTTTTCTTCTGAAAAAAAACAAGTATTAAAAGAACAATTATTAGAGGCAAATGAAGTTATACTTTCACTGAGTAGAGAGTATAAGCTTCATCATGTTGACTTTTGGAATCATCATTTAGTTAATGACAATACGCTTTGGTCTACGGATTTAATTCATCCAAACTCAAAAGGATATGTAAAAGTTGCTGAATTGATTTTTAGTAGTTTACCTGTACACGACTCTTTTAAATAAGCTTTAGAATGACCTAAACTCCTGTCGCATGCTGTACAGGGAGTTTGGGTGCGAAAAAGAAGGATATAGAGTGCCTATAAATTATACTTTAAGTAATTCTTTTTATTGTTTATATTTTTGTTATTTTCTGTTGCAGAATCCTTAGTATAAGGATTCTTTTTTTGTATCAATAATCTATAAAGAAAAAAGATGAAATTGGCGAAAATGAACTAAAAGGTATTTTAAATGAATTGTTAAAACAACACTAATAATGATAACGTTCGCTAAATATATTCGTCGTTTGTAAGAATCTTAAAATCTTCCCTTTTTGAATGCAGCTTAACCATAAATTAAATTTTTTTGTAAATGTGGAACAATTTCATTACTTACACTGTCTATTAAGCGTTAAAACATTTTTTATTTAATAAATTAAGAAAGGAATAATCATTTATAACTAAGGGAGAAGATTGAATTGAAAAAAATATGGATGCTACTTTTCTTTTGTTTCGGAATTATGTTGGTAGGATGTAATAAAAACGAACCCTCAAAACAAGCATTTGAAGAATATATCAATTTATGGAATGATAAAAAATTTACAAATATGTATGATCATTTATCAGAACATGCAAAAAAAACGATTTCTAAAAAGGAGTTCACAGAGAAATATCAAAAAATTTATGAGGGTATAGGAGTTAAGAATTTAAAAATTAAAATGAAAGGAGAGAATAATAAAGATAAAGAACTTTTTCTTTTTGAAGTTAATATGGATACGGATGGAGGAACTGTTTCATTCATCCATGAAGCAAAACTCGTGAAAGATAAAGATAAGGAATCTTGGAAAATAGATTGGACACCAGACTTCATTTTCCCAGGTATGAAAAAAGATTATAAAGTACGTATGCAAACAGAGCAAGGAAAACGCGGAGAAATATATGATCGAAATGGAAAAGGGCTTGCAACGAATGGAAAAGCGACTGAGGTTGGAATTATTCCAGAGAAACTAGGTGAAACGGCAGCGCAAACAAAGGAAATAGTAGCACAATTACTTGATATGTCTACAGAAGAGGTCGATCAAAAGCTCGCAGCGAAATGGATAAAACCAGATTCCTTTGTACCAATTGGTATTTTAAAAGAGGGAACCAGGCAGAATGATTATATTGAATTAGAAGGAGTTTTATCTCGCCCAGTAAATATTCGTACGTATCCATTAGGAGAAGCAGCGGCACACTTAACGGGATATATAGGAAAGGTAAATGCAGAGGAGTTAAAATCGCTTCAAAAAAAAGGTTATCAAGCAGATGATTTAGTGGGTAAGACAGGTTTAGAGAAAGTATTAGAGAATAAATTGCGTGGTAAAAAGGGTGGACGCGTATTTATGGAAGATGAGAACGGGAAAGAGATTAAAAACGTAGCAAAACAAGAAGCAAAAGAAGGGGGAAATGTTACGTTAACAATTGATGCTGCAATTCAAGAAAAAATCTTTAATGAGATGAAAAATGAAGCAGGATCTAGTGCAGCGGTCAATCCTAAAACTGGTGAAACAATCGCACTTGTAAGTAGCCCTGCTTATAATCCAAATACAATAGTTAGAGGAGCATCAAAAGCTCAACGGGAAGCATGGAATAACGACTCGAAACTGCCAATGATGAATCGCTTCACACAAGCATTTGTACCAGGTTCCGTATTTAAAACGATAACAGGTGCAATTGGTTTGGAAACAAACACAATAAATCCTAAGGAAGAATTTAGAATTCAAGGATTAAAGTGGACAAAAGATTCATCTTGGGGAAATTATTATGTAACACGTGTGAAGGATGCTAGTCCAGTTGATTTTGATAAGGCAATGAAGTACTCTGATAATATTTATTTTGCTCAACAAGCTTTGAAAATAGGAAAAGATCAGTATGTAAATGAATTTAAGAAATACGGATTTCATGAAAAATTACCAATTGAATACGAATTCCCTATTTCAATCATTGCAAAAGATGGGATAAAAAATGATATTCAATTAGCAGACACGGGATACGGACAAGGACAAGTATTAATGACACCTCTTCATTTAGCATTGACTTATGCACCGATTGTCAATGAGGGTAACATTCCGTCACCGCATCTTATAAAAAAAACAAAAGAAGCGGGAAATTGGAAAGAAAATGTGATTTCTACCAAGAATCAAGAGATATTAAAAAGTGCGTTAATAAAGGTTATTAATGATCCTGATGGTGCTGGGAGAATTGCTAAAGTTGATGGTATAACTCTCGCTGGTAAGACAGGTACAGCAGAACTGAAAGAATCGAAAGAAGCAGAGGGTAAAGAACTTGGTTGGTTTGCAGCTTTCGATGCAAGCACGCCAAACATGATTGTTACCATGATGATTGAAGATGTAAAAGGAAGAGGCGGGAGCAACGTTCCAGGTGAAAAAATAAAACATGTTTTTCAGAAATAATACTTAATTAGAAGGTGAAATTTACTTCTTTAGTAAATATACAAACCTTACCGATTCAAGATTATATTAGGAATCGGTTAATTTATGTCTAAACGCAGATTTTATGATTTTAATAATCGTATTTAATTACGTGTTTTTTACACAATTAAATACGATTATTTTTTATTTTAAAATTATAAAACAACAAATTTTAAAATGTTAAATTAGATAATTGAAATTTAAAAAATAAGAGCTATTATACTTAACTTTATTTTCAGAAATATTACAAAACTGTTAGTTTGAAGTAAGGTTATTCAATATAAGTAAGAGGGGAATTTCTTTATACTAAAAGATAAAAGTATTAATTAGATATTTCTAGATAATAAATAGATACATAAATAAAAGGAGCTAAATATATGTATAAAATCATGATTGTAGAAGATGACCAAAAAATTTCTAAACTACTTCAATCCCATATTAATAAGTACGGGTATGAAGGGAATATTACAGAGGATTTTGAAAATGTTTTGGCTAACTTTGAAAAAATTCAACCTGATTTAGTTTTATTAGATGTAAATTTACCGAGTTTTGATGGTTTCTACTGGTGCCGACAAATTAGAACGGTCTCTACTTGTCCCATTATATTTATATCAGCACGTAGTGGAGAGATGGAGCAAGTTATGGCACTTGAACATGGTGCAGACGATTATATCACTAAACCGTTTCATTATGAAGTTGTAATGGCAAAAATCCGAAGTCATCTTCGAAGAATTTACGGAGAATACGCACCGAAAGCGGAAGAAAGAGTTGTTCAGCAATCCGGTTTAATACTTTATCCAGAAAAAATGGAATTAAAGCTAAATGATAGCATGTGTATACTGTCAAAAAAAGAAACTGTTTTACTAGAAACTCTCTTACGACAATCTCCTAGTATTGTTAGTCGAGAGAAAATCTTAGAAAAACTTTGGGATGACTATACGTATGTAGATGATAATACGTTAAGTGTAAATGTTACACGTGTCCGAAAAAAATTAGAGGAAATCGGAATAAAAAATGCATTAGAAACAGTTCGTGGTGCTGGATATCGTTTGAAAATAACTTGGAAGAATGATGAGGTATAATAATGAATTTATTTTTACGTGAACATATCCCTTTCATCTGTTTCTCAATCATTCAGCTATTTGTCGTTCTAACTGTTTATTGGCTGGATGGATATAACCACTTATCTACTGCGTTATATAGTGTGTTTTTAGGAGGATGCTTTTTAATTGCGTTTTTACTTTATCGCTACTTTAGCCATCGTAGATTTTATAACAAATTATCCAACCCTTCTGAAACATTAGAGGACTCCTTAGAAGAACTCGATTCCACTCCATTATCAGTAGCACTTCAGCGTGTGTTAAAGACACAATACAGTCAATATCATCAACAGTTAAAGACTTGGGAATATAAACAAAAAGAGCACCTTACATTTATTAATCAATGGGTGCATCAGATGAAAACGCCCCTATCAGTTATTGAACTGATCACACAAGAAGAGAATGGGGAGGTTTTTGAAAGTATTGTGGAAGAAGTAGATCAAATGCAGTACGGATTAGAAATGGTCTTATATATGGCGCGATTACAAACGTTTGAGCAAGATTTTTATGTGGAAAGAGTTTCGTTACAGGAAATCGTTCAAGAAGTAATCCGTGAAAATAAACGTCTGTTTATCCGTAGCTATGTTTATCCAGAAGTAAAAGTAAAACAAACTATTATGGTAGAAACCGATAGAAAGTGGCTTCGGTTTGTTATTCATCAAGTGATATCCAATGCCATTAAGTATTCAGCAGGAAGTAGAAAAAACGTTACTATTACTACATTAGAAGAAGAGCGCTCAGTAATCCTTGAAATACACGATCATGGTGTGGGAATTCCAAAAGAAGACCTCCCAAGAGTATTCCGCCCATTTTATACGGGAATAAACGGTCGGAAATTTAAGGAATCTACTGGGATGGGATTATATCTTGTGAAAAATATTATAAAAAGATTGGAACATGATATTGAAATAAAGTCGGAAGTAGGAAAAGGAACAACAATCTGTATTATTTTCCCTTATGCAAATCGTTAGAACGGTATTTAGTTTGACTTTTCAGAAACATTACAGACCTGTTAGATATATGAAAGGTTAATCGATATGAGAAGAAGGGACGCTTAGATAAACTTAGGTTATTAAAAGATAAAAAGGAGCAAAACGATATGGAAATATTAAAGGTCTGTGAACTGAGTAAAATCTATACAGGAAAGGTATCTTATGAAGCGCTCACCGACATTAATTTGAGTGTGAAAAAAGGGGAGTTTGTAGGAATAATGGGACCATCAGGAAGTGGAAAAACTACTTTGTTGAACATGGTTTCTACTATTGATTCTCCCACATCAGGAGAAATATTGATTAATGGAGAAAATCCATATCAATTATCTCAAAATGAACTGGCATTATTTCGAAGACGTGAATTAGGTTTTGTGTTTCAAGCATTCAATCTTCTTACAACATTAACTGTAAAAGAAAATATTGTTCTTCCTCTGACGTTAGATGGTACTAAAGTTGAGGATATGAATCAGCGTGTAGAAGGTATTGCAGAAAAATTAGGCATTCAAGATATATTAAATAAACGAACATATGAAATATCGGGCGGACAAGCACAAAGAACAGCAATTGCACGTGCTCTAATTCATAAACCTAAATTATTACTTGCAGATGAGCCGACAGGAAACTTAGATTCAAAAGCGGCTAATGATGTAATGGAGTTATTAAAACGATTAAATAAAGAACAAGATGCAACAATGATGCTTGTTACGCACGATCCAGTGGCTGCAAGTTTTTGTGATCGCGTTGTATTTATTAAAGATGGAAAATTATATAACGAAATTTATAACGGAGAAAACCAACAAATGTTTTATCAAAAAATTATAGATGTACTTGCATTACTAGGAGGTCGTAAGCATGACTTTTCAAAGATTCGCTTTTAATAATATCATTCGAAGTAAGCGGACTTATGCTGCACACTTTCTAAGTAGCTCATTTTCAGTTATGGTTTTTTTCACATATTCACTCTTACTTTTTCATCCTGATTTACAAGGAGAACTAGCCTCCACAAGTAAAACAATGAGCCTTTTAGGAACAATGGGGA
Source organism: Bacillus sp. RC242 (assembly GCF_044908245.1). Lineage (NCBI taxonomy): Bacteria > Bacillati > Bacillota > Bacilli > Caryophanales > Bacillaceae > Bacillus > Bacillus sp. RC242. The sequence continues at coordinate 48,522 of NZ_JBIYCZ010000009.1, read as the reverse complement.
TGCAAATCTCTCAATATCTCATTTTTGTATTTTCATTCTTCTTTCTTTTATATTCGGTGAGTTCTTTTTTAAAAACAAGAAAAAAAGAATTTGGAATTTTAATCATGCATGGTATGACACCGGCGCAGTTAAATAAATTAATTTTTTTAGAAAATATGTTAATTGGAGTCGCTTCAATTACACTTGGTATCTTAATTGGTTTGATATTTTCAAAGCTCAATTTATTGGCAAGTGAAAATATATTAGCGATTGATAAGGGTCTTCCTTTTTACGTTCCTATAAAAGCTGTCTTTACGACAACTGGCGCATTTTTGATTCTGTTTCTAGTCATTTCGTTGTTTACTTCTAAAATGGTAAAAGCAAACAAGTTAATTGATTTGATGAAATCAGAGGAAAAGCCAAAACCAGAGCCAAAGGCATCAAAAGCATTAGCATTCCTTTCCGTATTATTAATTGGGTTAGGGTATGGATGTGTGTTCTATTTCGTACTAGAAAGAAACTTCATTATGCCTTACTTACTTGGAGGAGTAGTTTTTGTAGTGGTAGGGACATATTTTCTATTTTCACAGTTGAGCGTGTATGTAATACGTGTCTTAAAGAAAAAAGACACTGTATTTTTTAATAAAACGAACCTACTTACCATATCTGAATTGGCTTATCGTATGAAGGATAATGCAACTATGTTCTTTATGCTAGCGATTGTTTCCGCGGTGGCTTTCACAGGAATTGGTACATGTTTAGCAATGGGAAATAAGGGATTAACGGAGATGATCAATCCATTTGCATTTACCTATACCTCGTTAGGCGAGAATCCCCAAGAAGGAGAGCACATTACAGAAATAAAAAAACAACTCACTCGTTCAAATTTTTCTTATCAGGTAGCGGTTACGAATCCTAAATTCACGGAAAATAATTTAGTGCTAATCAAAGTATCAGAGTATAACAAGTTTGCAAAAATCTTCGGGTATGAAATGGAAAAGATAGATAATGATCAAGAAGCGATTATAGTACCCTCAATAATTTCGCAAAAAGAAAAGTATGCAAGAGGAAAAGATATACCCGAGAAAATAGATGTAGTACAGGAAAACTTAGAGATGTCCCTTGGGGTCAAGAAGGCAGTCCCGTATATAGTTCTCCCAAATACAATTGGAGCTATTATTGTTGTTTCGGATTCTTTGTACGATACAATCCCGAATAGAAAGACAGAAGATGATTCTTACGTAATGAAAAGTCAATATGGATTTGTAGTGGAAAATTGGGAGAAATCAAGAGTGGTTACAAAAAAATTAGAAGCAACAATGGGTAATAATAATTCGGTGCAAGCACATCATTATTTTAAAGCATTGTATTCTGAATGGATTTTTTCGAAACAAGAGAACGGTATTTTACTTATTGTCAGTGTATTAGTAGGGATCGTATTCTTTACGTTCGCAGCCAGTCTTTTATATTTCAGGCTATATGCAGATTTAGAAAGGGAACAACAACAATATGAAATGATTGCGAAGGTCGGTCTAAGTAGAAGAGAGCTAAAGAAAATCGTAACGCGTCAGCTTACGTTAATGTTCTTCTTGCCTTTAATTATAGCGATTATTCATAGTGGTGTCGCTTTTATAGCCTTGCAACAGCTAATTGACTTCTCTGTTTTAAAGATGTCCATTTTAATTATACTAGCCTTTATATCCATTCAAAGTGTGTACTTTTTCACTGTCCGTTGGCGTTATTTACAACGGTTATATAAAAAAATCATGTAACGTATTGATAAAACAAGCAAAGAGGAGAAAAAGAAATGAAAAAAGTAATGAAAGTGTGTATGGCAGGAGTTGTATCAATTTCTATGTTAGGGGCTTGTTCTTTTGGAAAGAAAGAAGAACCAAGGAATGCCGCTTTATTGATTGGGGAAGAACAATCATTAAAAGAAATAGTAAGTCAACATAAAAGTGAAATTAAGACCAACACTTTATATAAAGTGAAAAAAGCAGAAACTGGCGGTAAACAACTATTAATTATGGAACGAAAAACTGCAGAGAAAATGGTTGAGATAGGTGTGTTGAGAGAATCAGATAATGATAATGAAGTATGGAGTTCAGATCCAATAAAGTCATTACCTTCTGCTCCAAAAGGTAAAGCTGTATTATTGGCTAGTAAGAAAAATAAAAAAATTAAGGAATTAACAATTAATGAAAAGAAAATAGAAGTCCAGTATGCTAGCGATACTTGGTTTGGTCACTATCGTAATTCAGATTATGAGGAGCTGATTGTAATTGTTGACAATACTACTTTCAATCAAATCCCTGTAAATGAAACATCAATGGAAATCCTTCATTTCAATAAATCGTATGGTGAAGATAGACCATATAACACAGATGATGTTACGGCTGTACAAGCAGAAACTGAATGGAAAAAACTCACTAAAACTATGGGGAGTCAAGTGGATGTATTAGATGCGGTTTCTATTATAAAAAAATAATGAAAATATATTTAATACAGAAAAACCAGGATGATTTTAAGAATTTATCCTGGTCTTTTTTATTACATTTTTTTAGAAATATCATCTGTCGAAAAAAAAGATAAACAATGGAACAAATGAAACTTGTATCATGTCTATATATTGAAACCATATTAAAAGTGAGGGCAGCTTTATGTTTATTCAAATAAGTTTGAGGTGTGGAAATGGAACAGAAGTTTATTGAAAAATGTAATCATGATGAGCTTGACTATGTTATAAAAGACTATTGGCAAGATGTATGGAATTATTCATTTATTATTACGAAAGATCCACACTTATCAGATGACATCACACAAGATGTATTTATTAAGGTTTTTAAACATTGGAATTCGTTTCGAAAGGAGTCATCTATTAAAACGTGGATATTAAAAATTACAAGAAATACGGCAATAAACTATTTGAAATCCTCTTATTTTAAAAGGATATCTTTAGTGGGATTTTTTAGTGACGATAAGCAATCTCCATCGGCAGAACAAGAATTTTTTAATCAAGAGGAAATGAATGATGTGTGGGATGTTGTATTAAAACTACCTAAAAAACACCGCGAAATACTAATATTGGACGCGAAATATGAATTATCTTATGAAGAAATGGCTGAAACATTAGGTGTATCCATTGGAACAGTCAAATCTAGGTTAAGCAGAGCAAGAAGTAAAGTTTCAAAATTAATAGGGGAGGGTAGAAGTGATGAACAGTAAAAAAAATCCTGACTGGTATAGCAAATTAAAAAATGGACCAATGGAGCGTCGTAAAGATGAAGAAGCATTTATTTATAAAATAAAGCAATCGATATACCAAAATAGTGAAGTAGACTCTGTACCATACAAGAGACCATTTCGTAAAAAAGCATTGCCTATTGTAGTTGTTTTGGTTTGTACAATGTTATTTTTTATTGTTCAACAACCTTGGCTTGATGATAATAAATCACCGGTACAAAGTAGTACTCAAATTAAGCCTAAAACAAAAGATGAGTCTGCTCAAGATCCATCATTAAAACAATTTATGAATGAGTTATATCGAAGTACAAATTCAAAAAATGAAAATGACCTGTATAGAGCGTTAAATGATGAAGTTCTATTTAAAGGGAAAAGTTATCAGAAGGATGAATTGAAGTTTGATGAGGATATTTTTCATGAGTTGCAAGTCGCTCTTACAATGGGGGGAGAATTTGCAAATGATACAAAGAAAGCATACAAAGTACCAAGTGGATTGACAGAAAGTAACCAACCAAAGCAATCGCATTTTATATATGCAACTGTTACTGGAAATAAAACGAAAATTTTAGCTGAACCAAAACGAGAATCACAAGTTTTATATGAAGTATCTAATGAAATGGTAAAAGCTTTGATTCCAGAAAAAGTACAGAATGATGGATTTATAAAAGTATCGACAATTAACGGTTATACTGGATATGTACAAAAAGAGTATGTTTTAACTGATATTAAATATTCTTTCATATTTGAAAAGAATGATGAAGGTATATGGGAAATAACGAATATAGATTCTATATGGTAAAAGAGGAAGGTTCACTTTAATGAACCTTCCTCTTTATCTTTATCCTCTTTTTGAAGTGAATTCCAGCACTCTAAAATTTCTGATGTAACGAGAGCAGCAATATTTTTTTCCGAATTACTACCAGGAATAACGACAGAAATAGCAATTTTTGGATCTTCGGTAGGAGCATATGCAATGAAAAGAGAATGATTTATCATTCTTTCTTGCTCGTTCGGAGAGCCAGTTATCCCTGTTTTACCCGCGACATGAAAGGGCAAGTTTTTAATCTCCTCTATATTTTGACTCATCCCACCTTGCACGACACTCCAAAATTTCATAGGATAACGATTTGAACTTTCTAAGAGTGGTTTAAACTTTTTTGTTTCCTTATCGTCTTGACCAATAATAGCACTTACGATTTGAGGTTTATATTTATCACCTTTACTTGCCAAAGTTGCTGCATATTGAGCAAGTTGTAGAGGGGTGTGTACTTCATTTCCTCCCCAAGATGCATTTAATAAAGCAGAGATTCCATTTTCAAACTTATTAGATGGATGAAATTCATATTCTCCGTCTTCTTCAAAGGGTAAATCAATACCAGTTTTAGAGCGGAGGCCAAATTGCTTTAAATAATCTGTCCATATATTTGCTACTTTTTCTATATTCCCATTATTTCGGTTGAATAAGGGGAGAGCTACTTTTGCTGTCATAAATGTATTTGATGAATTAATGATAGCTTGACTCGGTGTAATTTCACCTGTTGGTGTTCCAGGAGCATTGGTGATGTTATTTTGATTATCATACTGAAAACTACCATTATCCAAATATGTATCCTCAGGTTGAAAAAGCTTTTCGTTTAATCCGATTAAAATAGTAAGTGGCTTTATAGTAGAGGCCATATTTACATAAGATTCACCATATTTTAATTTTTGAATCGCTTTATTTTGCGAAAGGGATTTAATGTTTTCTTTTTTAGATGATACATGTGTATTTAATATATTTGGATCAAAAACTGCCGAATTGGCCATAGTTAATATTGCGCCAGTTTTTACATCGGTTACTACTGCATAACCAGCATTAGCATCAGGTACTTTCTTAATTTGAGATCTTAGTGCTTCCTCTGTTTTTTGCTGCAATTTAGAGTCTAAAGCTAGCCGGACATCTTTTCCTTTTTGTACTTTTTGAATGTTCCATAAGAACTTTTTATTATTCATTTTAAAAATCAGAGTTTTTCCGGGTTTTCCTTTTAAATCATTTTCATATTGAAACTCAATCCCACTTTTACCAACAGGTACATTTTTAGAATTAAGGTCATTTTCTACATACCCAATTACTTGTGAAGCAATTTCGTTCTTTGGATAATATCGAATGAATTCGTCTTTGATCACTACATTTTTAGGTTTATTCTTGTTTATGAATGAAATTTCATTTTCATTTATATCAGAGTATAAGGATATTTCATTCATAGTCTGCTTATTACAGGATTGTTGTAATTGAGATTTTATGTCCTCTGTAGAAATGTCATGTTGAAACTCGTTTGAAAATTGATTGAAAAAAGCTAATGTGTTTGATGTATCTTTATTCGATAGTTTTTCATCATTAGAAGTGCAATATAGAGACTTAACTTTCTTATTTGTAGCTAGTATTACACCATTTTGATCAAGAATTTTTCCTCTTTCAGCTGAAGAAGTTGCGATAGTAATTGAAATGAAGTTGATTTTTAATAAAATTAGTAAAATCACACTTACAATAGAAAGAACCGCAAAAAATCTCCATCTTTTCGTATGTAACATATAACCCTCCCTTATGTAGCCTATTCCATCTTATAGTTAATTATTTTTTTTGTAAATGTGGAACAACTTTATGATTTAGATTGTCTATTAAGTATTACAGCATGAAGAAAGGAACAATCAGTATGAAAAAAAGTACATGTTAATAGTAAGTCTATGTGTAAGTTTAATATGAGTCATTATACAGTTTAGCATTTCTAATGCAGGCGACAAAAAAATAGAGAAAAAAACAGGAAGGGAGATTTATCAATTACACGGCTAAACCAAAAGGAATGGATGCTTACAAGGATTTAACAAAAAAGATAAGACACTATTATAACTGAATAGTGGTTTCTAATATATAGGGAACGCTTTTAGTATATTTATTTACTAAGTATTAGTGAGGATTTCCTGAAGAATTATATGGAGGATTTATGAAAGAACAAAAAGTAAAGAAACAGAAGACATATATATCTATTCGATTGAATATAATGTTCCTTTGCATATTTGTACTATTCTCAGCTATTATTATGCAGCTAGGAAAAGTACAAATCGTTGAGGGAGAGGCTTATAAGAACCAAGTGGAAAACAGTCAAAATGAAACAACTAGTATACCAGTTCCACGTGGACAGATTCTAGATCGAGAAGGGAAAACGGTCGTTAATAATAAATCTCTTCGCACAATTACGTATACAAGGGTGAAGGGGATTACGAGTGAAGATATTTTAAAAACAGCAAAAGACTTGGCGAAGGTACTTGAAATGCCTGAGCAAGATATAAATAAATTAACCGATATCGATAAAAAAGATTTTTGGATGCAATTGAATACGAAACGTGCGGAATCAAAGATTACTAAAAACGACATAGGAAAGTTTAAAGAAAAGGGAATAGAGGGAAAAGAACTAGACAAAAAAATTCAAGACTTAAGACGAAGTCGCGTTACAGAAGTAGAATTGGCAGAATTAACAGCACAAGATTTAAAACTGTTAGCTATTAAAAGTAAAATGAGTTCAGGTTATCAACTGACACCACAAATTATAAAAAAAGATGTGACAGATCAAGAATATGCGCGGATAAGTGAAAAACTTGCGGAGTTTCCAGGAGTAGATACAACAGTTGATTGGGAACGTAATTATGTAAATGGTAATTTATTTCGTTCCGTGTTAGGTAATATTACAAGTAGTGAAGAAGGATTACCGAAAGAAAACTTAGATTCTTATTTGGTACGTGGATATAACCGTAATGACCGTGTAGGAAAAAGTTATATTGAACAACGATATGAAGATGTATTACACGGCACAAAAGAAGAAGTGAAAAACATTACTGATAAATCAGGAAACATTATAAACACAGAAATAATCTCTAAAGGAAAAAGTGGTAATAGTTTAACATTAACGATTGATATGGAATTACAAAAGAAAGTGGAAGAAAGTATAGAGAAAAATTTGAGAGCTTTTAAGAGTTCAGAGCCACTGTTGGACCGAGCGTTTGTCGTCATGACAAATCCAAATAACGGACAGATTTTATCTATGGCAGGCAAAAAGATTGTAGAAAAAGAAGGGAAAATAGAGATTGAGGATTTGGCATTAGGTAACATGACAACTTCGTATGAGCTAGGGTCAGCTGTAAAAGGCGCAACGTTATTAACTGGATATGAGACAGGGGCAATACAGCCAGGAGATCAATTTTATGATGCACCGATGAAATTTAAAGGTACACAAGCCAAGAAATCATGGAATGTATCCGGATTTGGTAATATTAATGATTTACGAGCTTTACAAGTATCTTCGAATGTATACATGTTCCAGACAGCTTTAAAAATTGCGGGAGTTAATTACGTACCGAATGGTTCATTGGATATTAAACAAGAAGCATTTGATAAAATGCGTTATTATTTTAAACAATTTGGTTTAGGGGTACCAACAGGTATTGATTTACCGAATGAAATAATTGGGCAAACGAGAAAAGTAGATAGTCAACCTGGGTTTTTACTAGATTTTTCTATCGGTCAGTATGATACGTATACACCATTGCAATTGGCACAATATATTTCAACTATTGCAAATGGTGGATATAGAATGCAACCCCAAATTGTACAAGAAATACGAGAGCAATCAATAAAAGAAGAAGAGGTCGGTAAAGTTATACGCTCTATAGAGCCTGTCGTATTAAATCGAGTTGATATGAAGAAAGAACATATTGATCGGATAAAAGAAGGTTTTAGATGGGTATTCCAAGAAGGTGATGGAACTGGCGTGAAGTATTTCAAAAATGCGCCATATAAACCAGCAGGAAAGACAGGGACAGCTCAAACTGTATATGGTGGAGATGATCCAATTGGTAGAAATGCAAAAGGAGAACGTATGGAATGTTACAACTTAACATTAGTTGGATATGCTCCATATGATAATCCAGAAGTAGCATTTTCTGTAGTAGTCCCATGGCTTCATGATGATAAAAATGGAATTAATTCTATAATTGGAAAGGAAATTTTAGATGTATACTTTGATTTAAAAAAGCAACGTATGCATGGTGGAGCTGCTAGTACAGATAGTTCGAATCAAAGATAGTAAAATTTGTGCACTTTTCTCAGGGGAAGAGACCCTGTTTATATAAAAGCCTTTATAAGTTAAAGAAAAAGGAAGATTTGAAATAAGAGATAGCGGCTATCATAGTTGCTATCTCTTACTTTTGTTAATATCTTGGCTACTAGTTAAAAAGGTTTTAAATTTATGGAACAAACTTGTTTCTTAGATGGTCTATTATGTGTACGTATAAAAACAGGTTTTCAAATAGGATACAGTGTATTGAATTTACTACTTGTTTTCAGTATTGAAAATTTGAAAGGAATGATGATTTTGAAAAACAAGAGGATGTTAAAAATAGGTTTATGTGTTGGTATATTAGGTTTAAGTCTTACAAGCCTAGAAGCTTTTACAGGAGGGGCATTGCAAGTTGAAGCGAAAGAAAAGACCGGACCAGTTAAACATAAAAATCATGCGACGTATAAAGAATTCTCTCAACTTGAGAAAAAATTTGATGCTCGATTAGGTGTATATGCTATTGATACTGGTACAAATCGAACAATTGCTTATCGACCTAACGAAAGATTTGCCTTTGCATCAACCTACAAGGCATTAGCGGCAGGAGTATTGCTACAGCAAAACTCAACTGAGAAATTAAATGAAGTTATCACTTATACGAAAGACGACTTGGTGGAATATTCACCCGTTACAGAGAAACATGTAGATACAGGCATGAAACTTGGGGAAATTGCAGAGGCGGCTGTTCGTTCCAGTGATAATACCGCCGGGAACATTTTATTTAATAAAATAGGCGGACCTAAAGGATATGAAAAAGCACTTAGACAGATGGGTGATGGGGTTACTATGGCTGATCGCTTTGAGCCAGAGTTAAACGAAGCTACTCCAGGAGACATTCGTGACACTAGTACAGCGAAAGCCATTGCTACCAATCTTAAGGCTTTTACGGTCGGAAATGCACTTCCAGCTGATAAACGTAAAATTCTTACAGAGTGGATGAAAGGAAATGCTACAGGAGACAAACTTATTCGTGCAGGCGTACCAACTGACTGGGTAGTTGGAGATAAATCAGGAGCTGGAAGTTATGGGACACGGAATGATATTGCTATCGTTTGGCCACCGAACAGGGCACCTATTATCATTGCAATCTTATCTAGTAAAGATGAGAAAGAAGCTACCTATGATAATAAATTAATTGCAGATGCAGCTGAAGTTATAGTTAAGGCTCTTAAATGATAATTTCTCAATTCTTTATGTAATGTAATTGAAAATAGGAACCTAGAAAGCGATTCTTTTTACTGTGAAAAGAATCGCTTTTTTGTATTCCTATAATGAATAGTAAGTATATAAGCGAAAATTATTATTTCATGGACAATTTATCCCCTAAAGTGCATGAGGGAAATTTTCTCCTGTGGTGTTCGTAGCAATATGATTATTATGTATACGATAATAATATTTTGGAGTAGTTAAGCTAGATACTCCTATATGGATATGTAATTTTACATATCCATATAAAAGACACATATGTGTTAATCACTATTAAATTATATTGAAATCATTTTTAAGTAAGGGATTCATATAGATTTAAGGGAATCAAAGAATTTTTATGTTTAATTATCATAGTATAATTATTTCACTTTATGAAATGAAATTTGTATTTAACTTTTTTAAATATAATATTTTTAAATTCGAATAATAAATATCTGAAAAATTAAATTTAATCAATGTGATTTTCAGGTTTACTTATGAAAAACATAGTGTTTAAAATGAGGGGGAAGTAAGGTCCTTATATTCTATCAAAAATAAATAAAAAACGAGATACGATTACTCTATCGGAAAAATTTCTATCCTCAAGTGTGTGTGATGAAATCCTAACGTTAGGTTGTACAAAATTTACGATTAAAACTGTAAAAAACAATAGTGAAGAGGTGTACGGAATGAAGAATAAAATTATGACAGGATTTTTAATAACATCAATCGTTACTGGAGCGACTATTCCTATCAATACTCTCGCAATGCCAATCGTTCAGGCAGAAACGAAACAAGATAATATAGATATTTCCTCAGCATTACGAAAAATAGGTGCACACTCCAAATTAACACAAACCTTTATAGATGGAGCCTTAGCAAGTCCGAATGTGCAACTTGAAGAAGTTCCATCTTTAAATACAACTCAATTTCTAATTAAACAAGATATGAAAGAGTGGTCATCAGAACTATATCCAAAATTAATTCTACTAAATTCAAAAAGTAAAGGATTTGCAACCAAATTTAATAGCTATTATCCAACATTAAAAGGATTTGTAGATAATAAGGAAGATAAAGAAGGGTTTATAGATAGACTGGAAGTTCTTCAAGATATGACTATAACAAACAAAGAAAACGTGCAACGTCAGATTAATGAGTTAACAGATCTTAAACTACAGGTAGATAAGAAACTGAAAAATCTTGATACAGATGTGGTAAAAGCACAGAGTGTACTTAGTTCAGAGGGAACAGGAAAAATAGACAAGTTAAAAAATGAAATGCTAAATACAAAAAAATCAATTCAAAATGATTTAGAGCAAATAGCATTATTACCAGGAGCTTTAAATGAACAAGGGCTAAAGGTATTCCAAGAGATTTATAGCCTATCAAAAGATATCATTGAACCGGCTGCTCAAACAGCGGTAGTAGCGTATAACAAAGGAAAAGAAATAAATAAATAATACTATTGTAGAAGCAGAGAAGAAAGCAGAGCAGGAAGCAACAGAAAAGGGAAAATCAGCTATAGAAATTGAAGCTGCCAAAAAAGAAGCACGTGAAGCGATAGAGAAAAGTAAAAAAGGTGAAATTGCTGCAGCTGCAGTTACAAAAACGAAAGAGTATGATCTTATGAAAGTGATTGATCCTGAAAAAATAAAAAAAACATATAGTACCTTTGCCGAAATTAATAAACTAACAGCAGAGCAAAGAGTATATTTAAATGATTTAGAGAAACAAAATCAGAAATTATATGACTTAACAACTAAATTAACAGTAGCAGATTTACAAAAATCAATGATTCTTTTCATGCAAAATGATTTGCATACATTTGCTAATCAAGTAGATGGAGAAATTGAGCTAATGAAACGTTATAAAGAGGATTTGAATCTAATAAATAATAGTATTACAAAATTATTGACTGAAGTTGATACTAGTAACACTCAGTCTCAAAAAGATACATTAAGACGACTAAAAAATGTAACAAATCAACTCGAAGAACAAGTTTGTAAATTTTAATATTAAGAATTTAGGTTTAATAAAAAGATAATAACTCAATTGAAAATAAGGAGGAGAATCAAATAATGAAATTTCCATTTAAGGTCATAACTTTGGCCACTTTAGCAACGGTTATAACTGCTACGAATGGTAGTACTATTCACGCACTTGCACAAGAACAGACAGCACAAGAACAGAAAATAGAAAATTATGCGTTAGGATCTGAAGGGTTAAAGAAAGTGTTGGCTGAAACAGGCTCTCGTATTCTTGTAATGGATTTGTACGCAAAAACAATGATTAAGCAACCGAATGTAAATTTATCCAACATTGATTTAGGTTCAGGAGGGGGAGAATTAATCAAAAACATTCACCTGAATCAGGAACTGTCACGAATCAATGCAAATTACTGGCTAGATACAGCGAAGCCAAACATTCAAAAGACAGCACGTAATATTGTAAATTATGATGAACAATTTCAAAATTATTACGACACACTAGTAGATACTGTAAAAAAGAAAGATAAGGCGGGCCTCAAAGAAGGAATAGGGGATTTAATCGGTACAATTCATACAAATTCAAATGAAGTTACGGAAGTTATTAAGATGTTAGAAGCTTTCAAAACAAAGTTGTATACAAATACTGTAGATTTTAAAAATAATGTTGGAGGTCCAGATGGACAAGGGGGATTAACGGCTATATTAGCGGGAAAACAAGCACTATTCCCACAACTTCAGGCCGAAATTGAGAATTTACGTTCTACGCAGAAAGCACATTTTGATAATGTATTAGCCTGGTCAATTGGTGGTGGATTAGGAGCAGCTATTTTAGTTATTGGAACGATTGCAGGAGCGGTAGTAATTGTTGTGACCGGTGGCACAGCGACACCAGCTGTTGTTGGTGGTCTAACAGCTCTAGGGGCAGCTGGTATCGGTTTAGGAACAGCAGCTGGTGTTGAGGCATCTAATCATATGAACTCCTATAATGAAATTTCGAATAAAATTGGAGAATTAAGTATGAAAGCTGATTTAGCTAACCAAGCAGTTATTTCACTTACTAATACAAAAGACACTTTAACATATTTGTATCAAACAGTTGATCAAGCAATTATGTCTCTAACAAGTATTCAGCAACAATGGAATACGATGGGAGCGAATTATAAAGATCTATATGATAATATCGACCAAATGCAAGAACATAAACTTTCTTTAATACCTGATGATTTAAAGGCTGCAAAACAAAGTTGGAGTGATATTCATAAGGATGCAGAATTCATTTCAAAAGACATTGCTTTTAAACAAGAAAAAACAAATTAAAAATCAATATATATGTATAGGAGGAATTAAAATGAATAAAAACTTTCCTTATAAACTACTTGCTGTATCGACGTTTTTAACTCTGACAACAACTACTGTAGTTTCTCCAGTGGCAGCCTTCGCAAGTGAAAGTAAAATGGAACAAACTAGTACCGAAGATATATCTCTTTCTGTAAACAGCGAAAAGATGAAAAAAGCTTTGCAAGATGCTGGGGTATTTGCAAAATCCATGAATGATTACTCTTATTTGTTAATTAAAAACCCAGATGTTAACTTTGAAGGGATTGACATTAAAGGATATACAAATCTACCTAGTCAAATTCTACAAGATCAAAAGAATGCAAGAGAGCATGCTACGAAATGGGAGTCACACATAAAAAAACAACTTTTAGATACACTGACGGGGATTGTAGAGTATGATACTAAATTCGACAATTATTATGACACATTAGTAGAAGCGATTAATGAAGGGGATGCAGACACATTAAAAGAAGGCATGACAGATTTACAAGGTGAGATTAAACAAAATCAAGCATATACACAGAATTTAATACAAGAACTAGCTAAGTTAAGAGATAGTATTGGAGAAGATGTCCGAGCATTTGCAGGTCATAAAGATATTTTGCATTCGATTCTGAAAAACCAAGCATCTGGAATTGATGAAGATGAAAAGCGCCTAAATGAAGTTTTAGAGCAAGTAAGACATTTTAAACAAGTAGAATCAGATGGAATAATAACTGTATCAATTCCCTCAATTCCTACGTGGATTGCTGGTGGTGTAATGATAGGGGTAGCAAGAAATAATTTAGGTACGTTAGAGCCGTTGTTAGCACAATTACGTCAGACTATAGATTATAAAGTAACATTAAATCGTGTAGTTGGTGTTGCGTATAATAATATTAATGAAATGCACAATGCGATTGGATCGGCTATTAATGCACTTACCTATATGTCTGCACAATGGCATGATTTAGATTCTCAATATTCGGGAGTGCTTAGTCATATTGATAAAGCATCCCAAAAAGCGGATCAAAATAAATTCAAATTCCTAAAACCTAATTTGAATGCAGCGAAAGATAGTTGGAAAACATTGAGAGCGGATGCGTTTACATTAAAAGAAGGGATAAAAACATTAAAAATGGATCCTGTTTCTTCAAAAAAATAGCGTAATACAGTATTTGTTGCAAGGGCATTTATACAGTTATAAAATGATTTTTTGTTCTTTATAAATTGAAAAGACGGAGGTATCATCAGGCCTCTGTCTTTTATTTTATTGAAATATTTTTATAATTCCATCCTATATGCGGAAAATAGTTATACAAGTTTGAAATTTTAAAGTGAATGATTTTTATGAATTTTCCCATAAAACCTAATCTATGATTAGTGAGCTTTATATTCTTATTTTCCTAATTGAATACTTTTATACAATTAGATGGAAGTTAACAATACTAAATCAAAACATAATAGGTTGTTATTGATGAGTTTATCGTAAAGTTGTTATTTTATGTGTCATCAAATAACATTTATAAACAATTAGAAATAAAGAAAAGGAGACTATTATGAGGAAAAATAGAGTATTAGATACAACATAAATAGCGTAAAAAATTTTTGGTGTAAAAACGTAATAAATAAAATAATAATCCTTAAATGTACTAAGGGAAAATGAGGGAGATAATATGGGGAATAACTCAAAATATAAAACTAGAAAAATACTTGCAGCTACTGCTACAGTAACTATGCTTACGACTGGAATGGTTTCTTCATCAGATGTCTTTGCAGAGGAAACAAAGCAGCAAAAAAAAATATCGACATCACTGCAAGAGGAAAAGCCAGTTAAATCAGAAAACAGAATATATACAGTCCCAGGAAAAGGGGATGTTGAGGTACTGAAACAACAGGAAAGAAAAAGTATGGCATTTAGTCCATATGAACCCACTGGTTTATATGCAAAGCCAAATGAACAAATAACGATTAATGTAGAAGGAAATCAAAATATTCAAGCATACATTGGAACGTATTCGTATGATGCTTCTTGGAGAGAAGATTCTAAAATAAAATCATTTACATTAAAACCTGGTATAAACACAATCCAATCTCCAAATGGGGGGATGATTTATTTTTATAATAAACAACAAGGTGGTACCATTCGAACAACAGTCACAACAGGTGGAACGACTACTCCCTTTTTTGAACTAGGAAAGCATACGAGACAAGATTTAATAAACATGCTGGACCAATATCCCAATGCACATGCAGTGGAGTTAAAAGGAGAACGTGTATTAATTACGGCCAGCCCTGCACGTGTTAAGAAATATTTGTTAGGTTCTAATACAGATCCTGTACAACTCTTAAAAAAGATGGATGAAGCTACTCGAATTCAAGACAAAGTAGCTGGTTTATCCGAGGAACAAGTAGATAAACATTATATTCATTACGTAGAAGAAAATCATTCTCCCGATTATTATATGTATGCAACTTCTTATCGAACCGCATATGTAGGAGATGCAATCCAATACGTGTTAGATATTAATAAATTTATAAAAGATGGCTGGGGTCCTTGGCATGAGGCAGGGCATTTGAGACAGCAATCACCTTGGAAGTTTTATAATATGACAGAAGTACAAAATAATATTTACAGCCTTTCTGTAGAAAAAGCATTTACATCTAATCAATCTTTTAGATTGCAACAGGAGGGCGCTTATACTAAGGCATTTCAATACTTAGAACAACCTAATAAAAATTATGACGAAGTTAGTGATGTTTTTGTTAAGCTTGTTATGCTTTGGCAACTACAGTTAGCATATGGAGAGGACTTCTATCCTAAATTGCATCAATTGTATAGAGACATGTCTTCAAGTGAACTTCCACAAACTGATGAAAATAAAAAACAATTATTTATGATTTCGGCATCAAAAGTAGCCAAACAAAATTTGATACCTTTCTTTGAGAAGTGGGGATTGCGTCCAAATAACGATACCATTCAAAAAGTGGCTGCATTAGGATATCCAATTTTAACAGCAGAGATTTGGAAGGGTACGGATTCTAATCCAATTAAACCAGATGTGCCTAATGAAAATAATATTTTTGAAGGAAGCCAATTTGCATGGTCACTAAAAGGGATTAGTGATTTCGAATTTGCTAAAATCAATTTCAATAAGTCGACAGAAGAAATGAAAATTGACTTAAAAGCAGGCATACCACATCATTATTTTAATGAAACGTATGCGAGTATTAAAGTACAAAATGCATCAGGAAAAGTAGTATACAATAAAGACATTTATGGAAACAAGCAACAAAATGCTGAATCGCAAAAAGTTCCAGTTAAAGTAGGAGATTATATTGAGTTAACACATCTAGAAGGTGTGCATAGAGCTACTTTCACAAATGTAGATAACAGTAAACAAGAAAGCTTTGGAAAAAAAGCAATGTACGAAGTTACAAAAGAAGGCTTGAAGAAAGTAGAAAAAATGCCAAAAGCAACAATTTTAGATGGAAATCAATTTGGCTGGTCACTAAAAGGAATTAGTGATTTCGAGTTTGCTAAAATCAATTTCGATAAGTCGGCAGAAGAAATGCAAGTGGACTTAAAAGCAGGTGTACCGCATCATTATTTTAATGAAACATATGCGAGTATTAAAGTACAAAATGCATCAGGAAAAGTAGTATACAATAAAGACATCTATGGAAACAAACAACAAAATGCTGAATCGCAAAAAGTTCCAGTTAAAGTAGGGGATTATATTGAGTTAACACATCTAGAAGGTGTGCATAGAGCTACTTTCACAAATGTAGATAATAGTAAACAAGAAAGCTTTGGAAAAAAAGCAATGTACGAAGTTACAAAAGAAGGTCTGAAGAAAGTAGAAAAAATGCCAGAAACAACGGTTTTAGACGGAAATCAATTTGGTTGGTCTTTAAAAGGATATAGTGATAGAGAAATTGCAAAAGTAAATTATAATAGGGTAACAGAGAAAATACAGGTGAATTTAGAAGCAGGCGTACCACATTCTTATTTTAATAATACGTATGCAAGTATCAAAGTACAGAATTCATCCGGTAGTGTTGTGTACAATAAGGAAATAGTGGGAAATAGACAGCAAACTGCTGAAAGACAAACTGTGCCAGTCAAAGTGGGAGATTATATCGAGTTTACCCATATAGAAGGGGAAGCAGTAAAGGAAAAGACACGGGCTACACTTATTAACCTTGAGAATAATAAACAAGAATATATAGGTAAAAAAAGAACCTATCAAGTTACTTCTACGGGATTAAGCAAAATAGATTAATATGAATAAACTTCAAATTATTAGTAAGATGCCAAATAGTCGTTCATTATGAACGGCTATTTGGCTTTTATTTATATAAAAGTGAAATATAATCCAATGTTTAATGATTTATTAGAAGTAAAAAGGTAGGTATTATATAAAAGAAAATGAATAATTTATGCAGAGCTTGTATACGGTATTATTATTTGACTATTCTAAAATCAATTGATAAAAACGCTGGAATGTTTTTTAGAAAACAACTGACTCCATAGGTGGAATTTGGAAGATTAATTCTATTTTGGAGTTTATTTTTATAAGGAAATTCACATACGTGGATTAGTATTAAGATTCAAAATGTAAAATATCTAAAGACCTAAGTACAAGCACACATTTTAAATAAAAAAAGTGAGAAGAATGAATAACATTCTTCTCACTTTTAGCAATTAGGGTCGGCATATACATAAATATGCGTTTGAGTGGAATTTTGGATGAAAAATCCACATGCATAGTATACCAAAATATTTAAGGCCCTTCGTATGCAATATTGCATACGAAGAGTAGGTGGATATAATAGTTAACTTACTTCTATTAAAAGTAAAATGTGTTTATATTAAAAAAGTTAAAATCAAATTGAAGCTGGTTAAGATCTTAATTCTTCATAGCTACCTAATTAATCAATTCTAGCTACTGAGTAGGAAAGAGTTAATTAATTTGAAAATGATTTGAGTAGGTAAATTCTCGGTTATACTTAATTACTGCAATATATGTCCCTTTAGTATATACATTTGTAATTGGTGTTCTCCAAATTTCTAACCCTTTAGGCGTAGTAATAAATTCTGGTTCAATTGTAATAAAGCGTTGTAAAGTGCCGTCAGGGTGAACCTTGAAAATCTTCATTTTGGCACCAAAATGCGCTCTACCAAAACGTTGAGTTAAGTAGAAAGTATCTCCTGTTATGAGGTGTTCAATATTCCAGTCGGGTTGGTATGTACTATTTTCAGCTCCCTATAAATCAAAGGCTACGGGAAATATGGTAATAGCAATTCTCACATTATTGAGGGACTGGAAAAACAACAAAGACGTTCTCAAATGCATGTATAGATATTTATAACAAAGATTCAAAAAAGAATAGGTAATATAGCTATTGGAATAAGATTGTTTTTGTCTATCTCCTGAAAAGGAGGATGGACAAACCATACCAAAGAAACTTGCATTTCATTATCTATAGAAGTGTAATGTCATTAAAGTGAGATAGGATACAGGCTAATATTGAGAAATGTAAAGTTTGTAGAGTTTGAAACAAATTAAAGAAGTAACATAAGGGATTTACGCATATAGTAATGTCGACGGATAAAGTTAACGGAATATTCGTTTTAATAAGATAAAATAATAGTATTTTTATCTTATAATATTGTTACTACGATGAAATAAGGCTAATAATTAGTTAACTTAAAAATTAAATTCAGATAGGAAGAGGATAATGAAGACCAGAGATAATTATAAAATTATTGTGATTGGCGCTGGGACTGCAGGACTATCTTCTACTGCACATTTGTTACGAAATGTATCCCTATTGAAAGAAAGTATAGCTATTATCGATTCATCTAAAAAACATTACTTCCAACCACTATGGAGTTTAGTTGGGGGAGGAATTGTTTCAAAGGAATGTACGATGCGTGATCAAGAATCACTTATTCCAAAAGGAGCAACGTGGATTCCTAAAAGTGTTGTTAAGTTGTTTCCAGATCAAAATAAGATACTTTTAGATGATGGAATGCTACTTGAATATGAGATTCTTATTGTAGCAGCCGGTATACAAATAAATTGGGGTGGTATTAAAGGCTTAAAGGAGTCTATTGGGACTAATGGGGTTTGTAGCAATTATTCTTATAAATATGTTGATTCTACTTGGAGAGAAATTGAAAAATTCAAAGGAGGAAATGCGATTTTTACCCACCCCAATACTCCTATTAAATGTGGTGGCGCCCCACAAAAAATTATGTATTTAGCAGAAGAGTATTTTTGTAATAGCGGTTTGAAAAACAGAAGTGAAGTAATGTTTTATTCTGCGAACGCTAACATATTTCAGGTACCGCGTTATGCTGAAACATTAGAACAAGTACTAGAAAGAAAGCAAATTATAACGAACTATAATAAAAACTTAGTAGAAATTATAGCTGAAAAGAGAGAAGCAATTTTTGAAGATACGCAAACACTGAAACGAGAAACAGTACCATATAGTATGATACATGTTGTTCCACCAATGGGGCCACCTAACTTTATTAAAGAAAGTGAGATAAGTGATCATCAGGGGTGGGTAGATATAAGTCCTTATACTTTGCAGCATGTAAAATATAAGAATATTTTTGGACTTGGAGATTGTACCAATTTACCTACATCTAAAACTGGAGCGGCAATTCGAAAACAAATACCTGTCTTAAAACAAAATATTTTGGACGTACTTAATGGAAGAGACTTGCAGGCTAATTATGATGGGTATACATCCTGTCCGATTGTTACAGGATATAAAAGTCTTATACTCGCTGAATTTAACTATGAACATGAGCCTCAAGAAACGTTTCCGTTTAATCAAGCGAAAGAACGGTATAGTATGTTTTTACTTAAAAGGTATATGTTGCCCTATATGTATTGGAATTTAATGTTGAAAGGGATTCTATAAGGAAAGATAGAGAGTTGTTGTAACAACCGAGAAGTAATTTGAAATAAGCATTTGGAGGGAATAGCTATGCTTTTAAAATATTTTTATGATGAAAAATTAGCTCATGCTTCCTATTTAGTTGGTTGTCAGAAGGAAGGCGTAGCAATTGTTATTGATCCCAGCCGCTATATAGAACAATATATAGAATTTGCTAAGAAAGAGGGAATGGAAGTAATTGCTGCGGCTGAGACTCATATTCATGCAGATTTTCTATCTGGGTCTAGAGAACTTTCCCTTCTTTTTAATGCAAATTTATATGTATCAGATGAAGGAGATAGTGATTGGAAATATCAAAATCTTAACGAGGGCCGATACAATTTGGTTAGAGAGGGAACGGAGTTTAAGGTTGGTCATATAAAATTCAATGTCATTCATACCCCAGGGCATACGCCTGAAAGTATTTCCTTTTTAGTAACCGATACAAGTCAAAATAATTATATGAATGATAAACCGATAGGAATATTCACAGGTGATTTTATATTTGTAGGAGATATAGGTAGACCCGATTTATTAGAAATTGCTGTTGGTATTAAAGATACCGCAAAAATAGGAGCGAAACAATTATTTGATTCTATACAAAAAATAAAAATACTCCCCGATTATTTGCAAATATGGCCATCACATGGTGCAGGAAGTGCATGTGGAAAAGCATTAGGAGCAATTCCAACTTCCACATTAGGTTATGAAAAGATGTTTAATTGGGCGTTTCAATGTAATGATGAAGATAATTTTATATCGAATTTATTGACGGGACAGCCAGAGCCTCCAAAGTATTTTCCATTAATGAAGCATTTAAATAAGTATGGTCCACCAACTCGTAAGAAGAGAGAGATTACTGCTATTTATATAATAGAAGAACTTCAAGAAGTGATGAGGGGTGTTCAGCAAATAGTTGATATAAGGGATGTAGAGTGTTTTGCTGCTGGCCACATCGAGAAGTCAATTAACATACCTTATAACAATTCTTTCACAACTTGGTGTGGGGGGATATTAGATTATAAAAAAGAAACTTTAATAATTTTAGATGCGGAAAATGTTAAAGTGGAGGAAGTTATTAGAGACTTTGAGTCCATTGGCTTAGATAATATTATTGCTTTTGCACCTTCAAAGGTAATTCAAAGATTCCATAGTTTAGAGATTTATAAGGAAAAAACATCAAATGAATTATATCCGTTAATAAAAGATGGAAGTGTAAAGGTTATCGATGTGCGTAGTAAAAAAGAGTGGGATGAAGGACATCTTCATGATGCAATACATATCACTTTAGGTAATCTACTTGAACGGCTAGATGATGTACCGAAAAATTGTCCAATAGTTTTACAATGTCGAACGGGTTTACGTTCCGCTATAGCAGCTAGCATTTTACAAAAAGCTGATATAAAGAAAGTAGTTAATTTAAAGGGAGGATTTCTTGCATGGAAAAAAGCAGGACTGCCTTATGATACATTTAATTCCAAGGTATAGGAAAATATTTTTTACTAATTTATATGAATAGGAATTGGAGCGATTTTATCGATTTCTGACAAAAGACTCCTTTCTTAAAAATGTGAAGGTGTAAAACGTCAATTTTAAGTGGGGGATGCATGTCGGTTGGCGTAAGCCAAAATGTTTTTAACCATATACTTGTACAGATTGATCTTTGAAAACTGAAGATATGAGGTTGGTTGCAGAAAATTCGTTGCAATCGTAAAATTTTCAACGTCCTATCGTCCCGCGCTTGCCGAAATTGCGAAAATCAAGCTAAAGTAGGAAACGTGGTGAGGCAACGTAAAAGACACTTCAGTTCCCACCATAGGAACTACGGGCGGATCCTACTAAGATAACTGGTGGGTACACCGATGTTCACAGAAATCTCCCACTTCAAAAAGGCCGCAAAGTCGTTAAGTGGGAGTAGTTCAAAATCTTACAGTTATATTTGAGTATTCAGCCCATTTTTCAATTTTGCTGGTGATATATTACTTAACTTAATGGCGATGGAGTTAGTTCTCAGAACCTAAGAAAGCTTTAGAATACTATTATAGTTGATCAAGCACATGAACTAGGCACCTAATTATTTCAGAAGATTTCTCGATTTGTTCTGCATCAAAATCTGAAAGGTTCGCATTAAGAATATGTTTTAGTTTTTCCTCCCTTTCTAAATGACAATTTAAACCACTAGGCGTAAGCCGGACTTTGACAACTCTCCGATCGTTATTTGAACGAACACGCTCAACGTAGCCTGCTTGTTGTAATCCATTGATTAATTGAGTAATACCAGCGGCGGTAGTTTCTGCTTGATCAGCTAATTCTTTGACTGATAATTCACCTTCTTCAGCTAATACTTTAAGAGTTCGAGCATGGACCATTGAAACTGCTCCTAATGTACGAGTAGCTCGCCCTCTTAAACGTCCATCGGCTGCAGTCAGACTATATATAGCCTGACTAAGTTCGTCTATTGCAGTTATCTTATTTATAGAATTTGTCATAATATCACCATTTTCTTATTAACTAAGTACTTAATTATATGAAGTTAACATTAACATATGGAAAAGAGTAGAGTCAAATTAAGTATAGATTTGCTGTTCTTTTCCAAGCAATAGTATATCTACTTACTTTGAATCCTAAATAAAACGACTTAGTTTATAGACTTGACAAAAGTAGATAGTATACTTCATCATATTAATTAAGTACTTAATCATTAAGTACTTAATTACATTGTAAAGGATGATTATTATGACTCAACGTTCACAATCTCAAGGATGGGCTTTAGATATAGCTCTTGCACTTGGTGGGTTTGATGCTTTGCACCCTGAAGCAAAGGCAACTATGGAACAGTTAGGACACGACCACACTGATTTTGATAAAGTTTTTTCTCAAGTAAAGAGTGGAGCAATGATACCAAAAGCATGGGCCACGGTTGCTGCTCAAGCTCAAGAACGAGCAAAACATTATGAACAAAAAGGATTCACAGTTACTGCCCGTGATCTGTATCAGCGAGCTGCTGTTATGTGGGGACGTGCACAATATTCATATTTTAATGATGATCCACGAAAATTAGCGTTTCGAGAGCGTTGTAACGAATGTGTGGCAGCTATTTCGTCACTTGGAGGGGGAACGGTACAACGTATAGTATTAGAATTTGAAGGCAAACAGATATATGCACTACTTCATTTACCTTCAGGTGAAATTCGTAATGCACCAGCAGTAATATTAGGCCCAGGTATGGATATGATTAAGGAAGATTATATACAGATTGCGCAACGCTATTATACGTCTCGTGGTATCGTAGCTCTATCAATTGAAGGACCAGGTCAAGGTGAATCTGTATCAGGAGGTCTAAAAGTTGATTTGACTAATTACGAACGCGCCGTTAGTTGTTATATTGATTTTCTATCAAAACGACCTGAGGTTAATCCCAATCGGATTGGATTTTTTGGCATCAGTATGAGTGGGTATTGGGGGATGCGGGCTGCTGCAAGTGATAATCGTATAAACGCTTTAGCAACTTTTGAAGGTGTATATGGCGAATTTGATACCATCTTCAACCGAGCACAGCCGAGTTTCAAAGCAAACTTTATGTATATGTCGGGCTACACTGATGAGGTTGCTTTTGAAAACGAGCTGAGTAGCCAGATGAACCTATGGAAATTGGCTCCAAAGATTACTTGTCCAGTCTTCATGGGAATAGGAGAATTTGATGAACTAACCCGTTTGGAAGAAGCATTAAGTCTTTATGAGCTTGTAGAAGCACCAAAAGAGCTGCGCGTCTACGAGAATGAATTCCATCCGCTTGGTGGAGTAGCTGCAGAAATTTTCCGTTTTGGTGCAGAATGGGTAGAACTTGCGCTTGAAGGTAACGTTAAAACTCACTATGATGAACGCTATTACATGCACCGTGATGGCGATGTCACTGAGGGGACTGCATTTCCAACCTATTGGCTTGGTGCTGAGCCAGCTGAAATTAAAGCACGTAAAAAATGTAAAACATTAAATGCTTGTAAAAATTAATAGATTTACTCCGATTCAAAAAAAGGTTCTGCAGTAAGTGTCAGGTCCGTTTTGTTATGTATCTATTATTTAACGAATTGAAGCGACGTAGTAAATAAAGAAGTTATTATTCATCAAGATGGAATAGTTGGAAAATTTCAAATCTAATAAAGTATACAAAGAAAAGACACTCTTCATAGAGTGTCTTTTCTCCTACTTGAACCATCTTAATTTTAATAACATCCATTTCTTCTTACAATTACAAATATATCAGCTATCTTTCATATCACATTTATTTTACTATATTAATCTATGGGAATTATTGAGAAATATGATTCGTAACTATTTATATTAAAATCCATCAAAATAGCGAACGTATTTTCGTAAAATAGGTTGAATATTTGGGTTAAGTAGGAATATATTAAGAGCGAATATTCTGTAATGGGGATAATGCAGTGTATGACTATTCACTTTGCCCAAACAATACAGTATTTTGCCTAGATCCTGTGTCATTTTTCGTATCCGTTTCTTGCTTGAAATTAGGTTATGATCCACTACAAACAAAGTTAGCAGTAGTTATTGATACGGCAAGACCAGGTTCTGTTGTTTTAGCTGCTACTAAACCACTAAAACAATTAGTTATAAAATTACGGTTTGGTTTTATGTACCTCCATCAACTACAAATTCACAATAGATTTTGCATTTTCATATCTCTGCATTTTATCTTTACATCAGCATGTTATTCTCCTCATGTAAGTATCTTACATTTATTAATAATGGAAATAGTGAAAGACTTTTAATTGATTAAACTAGAAAAGAAAGTATTTTTTCGTGAAAATAAATCGTGGGGAAGATAGAATATGGAAAGAACAATTTTAATTGTGGAAGATGAAGATATTTTACGTGAAATTATGAAGGATTATTTATCATTTTAGCCAAGAAGACTCCTTCCTCAAGGAACGCGAAGTGAGTAGGTGGGAGATGAAATGGCTTCGGACAAGGGATGGCAGGAAGCCATCTTAATTGTTCGACATACATAAACTGTTACTTCACTACCTATCGAATGTACGTTTGTTGTATAATAGACACATATCGAAATGGGGGTGAAACGAATGATGATCAATAAAGCATATAAATTTCGTATCTATCCAAATAAAGCACAAGCGACCCTAATCAATAAAACAATTGGCTGTTCTCGTTTTGTATTCAATCATTTCCTATCTCTATGGGATAATGCATACAAAGAAACAGGAAAAGGTTTGACATACGGTACATGCTCTGCCAAAATTCCTGCCATGAAGAAAGAGTTTGTTTGGCTAAAAGAAGTGGACAGTATTGCGATTCAGTCGTCTGTTCGCAACCTTGCGGATGCTTATACACGCTTTTTCAAAAAACAAAACAGTGCCCCGCGTTTCAAATCTAAGAAGAACAACGTACAATCTTATACCACAAAACAAACAAATGAAAACATTGCCGTTGTAGGGAACAAAATGAAATTGCCAAAACTAGGTCTTGTTCGATTTGCCAAAAGTCGTGAAGTAATTGGACGTATTTTAAATGCTACAGTTAGACGGAACCCTTCTGGCAGATACTTTGTTTCATTGTTAGTTGAAACAGAAGTGCAAGAACTTCCGAAAACAAATTCTTACATTGGAATGGATGTGGGACTAAAAGATTTCGCCATTTTGTCAGATGGAACAACCTATAAAAATCCGAAGTTTTTTCGATCATTAGAAGAGAAGTTGGCAAAAGCACAGCGTGTTCTTTCTAGAAGAATGAAAGAATCTTCTCGCTGGAATAAACAACGAGTAAAAGTAACTAGAATTCATGAATACATGACGAATGCTAGAAAAGATTACTTGGACAAAATCTCGACTGAAATCATCAAAAACCACGATGTTATCGGTATAGAGGATTTGCAAGTATCGAATATATTAAAGAATCATAAGTTAGCAAAAGCAATTAGTGAGGTATCATGGTCTCAGTTTCGAACTATGTTGGAATATAAGGCAAAATGGTACGGCAAACAAGTCATTGTTGTATCGAAAACATTTGCTTCAAGCCAATTATGTTCTTGTTGTGGATATCAAAACAAAGACGTTAAAAATCTAAACCTACGTAAATGGGACTGCTCTTCTTGTCGTACACACCATGATAGGGATATTAACGCAAGTATCAATCTAAAGAATGAAGCGATAAGGCTTCTAACCGCAAGGACTGTGGAGATAGCCTAATAAATTAGAGTTCGATAGAACTCTTTACTTAGGAATCCCTCTCTTCTAATCGAAGTGAAAGTGGGGGTAGTTCAAAAACAAGGAATTAAATAAAGGCATTTTCATATTAGTTATATTTTAACTTGTAAATGTTTTTTCTCTTAAGGATTTTTTAGAAAAAAATTCTTGATAATGTACGAAATTCATATTTCTTAGTAACAATAATCTAGACAGCTATCAAAAGGATTGTATTGGCAATCCAGGTGTAAAGGATAAAGGTATGTTTTACTTAACTGATGCAACAGAAAAGGCCTTTGAAACCGCTCTGGCTAATCATGATAAGCCAGAAGGAACAGTAGTTTTTGAAGCGTTTCTAGAAGGGAAATCCCCTATTTCTTTAACTATAAACATAAATATTAATAGAGTTGGGAAAACAGAAGGAAATTGGATAAAAATTAGTAGAAATCATAAGACAATATCCGTATCTTATACTTTCAAAATAACATACCTTAGTATCCTACTATCAACATCTAAATATTTGTGAAGAATATCAGCATGATAACTGTATTTAAGAATTACAATTATCTATAACTATAATTACATATTGGGTTCCACCATAACGTATCAAGTTAAAAAACTAATTAGCCCCCAAAACGAAAAAAGTGATCTGACTTCTCAAAGTAACTACCTTTAGAGAAAGAAAATTTTCGTTTAGGGGGTACTTTAAAATCTTAGCTTAATGGCGATATTGCCGTACCCCTATTACCATTTCTGTTCCGTTACTATACAAACCAAAGATTTTATTTTATCTTAAATTTAATTTATTTGTAAATGTGGAACAAATTTATTACTTAGATTGTCTATTAAGTGTAATCCTAAAAACTTAGTGCCCAAACTTGATACACTGAATCTGGTTTGACATCTATTTTAAGTACTGCAAAATACGAAAGGACTGATTATCTTGAAAAGTACAAGGATGTTAAAAATAGGGATGTGTGTTGGAATACTAAGTTTAAGTCTTGCAAGTGTAAAACTTTTTACAGGTGAACCATTGTAGGTGGAAGCAAAAGAAAAAGTAGAGAAAACTAAACATACAAATCATGCGGCTCATTGAGAATTCGCACAACTCGAGAAAAAGTTTGACGCTCGACTGGGTGTCTATGAAATCGAAACCAGTACAAACTGGGCAGTTACTTATCGATCACCTAATGAACGGTTTGTTTACGCATCTACCTTTAAGGCTCTGGTTACAGGGGTATTGTTACTACAATATCCAATTGACAAATTAGACGAAGTTATCACTTATACAAAAGATGATTTAGTAGAGTATTTACCAATTACAGAGAAACATGTGGATAGCGGTATGACTCTTGGGAAAATTGCGGAGGCTGCTATTCGTTACAGTGATAACACTGCGGGGAACACTTTATTCAAGAAATTAGACGGACCTAAAGGATTTGAACGAAGCTATTCCGGGAGACATTTGTGATACAAGTACAGCAAAAACACTTGCTACCAATCTTAAGGCTTTCACGGTCAGAGATGCACTCCAAACTGATAAACGTAAAATCCCTACGGATTGGATGCGTGGAAACGCTACAGGAGACGAACTCATCCATGCGGGTGTACCAAAAGATTGGGAAGTCGATGATAAATCTGGAGCCGGAAGCTACGGAACACCTAATGATATATTGCCATCGTTTAGCCACCGAATAGAGAACCAGAGAACCGATTATCATTGCAATTCTGTCCAGTCAAGATGCTATATATGATACTGAGCTAATCGCGCAGACTGCCAAGGTTACAATAGATGCTCTCAAGTGAGGGTATTGATTTTACCTTTGCTTTCTGATTCCCTATATTCCATACCATCTATAGGATAAAATTAGAAGTCGATTCTTTTTTACATCAAAAGAATCGTTTTTCACATTCTTTTCATTATGATTATGCTAACAAGAACCATTAAATTAGACGAGTAATTCAAGAACTCACTATTACAAACATTAGATATAGTACAAAGAGGTGAGGAACAGCTCACCATTCCCTTACTTTAAAGGGCAGCATTATTATAAAGAATAGATATGAAACTATTTTGTTCAAGAGTTAATCTAAGTTTTATAATCTGCTGATTAGAAAAATATTTACTAATCTCGATTACCATACTTTTTTAATATAAGTATATTTCTAAAGGTGACCTCAATAGTTTTAAGTAAATCAACGGGAGAATTGAAAGGCAGGAGAAAGTAACATGTCAGAAAATTATCGTTCTCGAGAGGAGCGACGACAAGTTAAAATGAAAAAACAACCAACTTCTAAAAAACAAAAACAACAAGGTAAAACATTGTTTCTTCGCAAATTTTTAATCAGTTGCTTACTACTTGGTATTGTAGGGTTAGTCGCAGGGGTTGCTATTTTTTTTGTTATGATCAAGGATGCACCAAAACTTGAGAAAGCAAAACTTGTTAATCCGTTATCCTCAAAAATTTATGATAAAGATGGAAAATTGATATATGAATATGGGAAAGAAAAACGAACGAATATTATGTATGATCAAATTCCTAAATTAGTAGAAAATGCGTTTTTAGCGACAGAAGATGCACGTTTTTACGAGCACAGTGGCGTAGACTTTAAAGGTACTGCACGTGCAGTTTTAGTCAGCCTAAAAGGTGATTACGGCTCTCAAGGTGGAAGTACGATTACTCAGCAAGTTATTAAAAATTACTTCTTATCGATGGAAAAAACGTCAAAGCGAAAGGCGCAAGAAATATTTTTAGCGTATAAGCTAGAACAACAGTATTCAAAACATGAAATTTTAGAAATGTATTTAAATAAAATTTACTTAGGCAACCGTTCATACGGAATCGCAACAGCAGTACAAAATTACTATGGTAAGGAATTGAAAGATTTAACACTACCAGAAGTTGCGATGCTTGCTGGTTTAATGAAAGCACCTAATAACTATGATCCAACAAAAGAAAAAAATATCAAAAAAGCAACAGAAAGAAGAAATGTTGTACTTGAATTAATGAATCGACATGGTTATATTACAAAAAAAGAAATGGAAGAAGCATCAAAAGTTCCAGTAACAGAAGGACTTAAGAAAGCAACTGAACAAAAAGAAATGCCATATCCTGCGTTTATGGATGCGGTTGTGAAAGAGGTTGAAAAAGAGTTGCCAGATGCTAATATTGGATCTGACGGCTTAGAAATTCATACTACATTAGACCAAAAGGCACAGGATTTTGCGGACAAGCTTTTAAATGAAAACATTATAAATTATCCAAATGAGAAATTCCAAGGGGCTTTCACATTTATGGATACGAAAACAGGAGAAATTCGTGCAATTGGTAGCGGGCGTGGTGAAAATAAAGCTGTATTTAAAGGACATAATATAGCGATTGAATTAAATCGTTCAGCAGGTTCAACGATGAAACCAATTTTTGATTACGCTCCTGCAATTGAATATTTAAAATGGGCTACTTACCATCAAATTGACGACTCTCCATTTAAGTATTCAACAGGACAAGAAGTTAGAAATGCAGATAGAAAGCATTTAGGACCAATTACAATGCGTGATGCATTGAAAACGTCCCGAAATATCCCGGCAATTAAAACTGCAAAAGAAGTAGGAATGAATAAATCAAAAGCTTTCTCTGAAAAGCTAGGTATTACATTTAATGTAGCACCGACCGAATCAACAGCGATAGGTACAAATGAAGCGTCACCAACTGAAATTGCAGGTGCCTATGCGGCATTTGGTAATGATGGTAAGTATACGAAGCCACATTTTGTTAAGAAAGTCGTTTATTCAGATGGTAAATCAAAAAGCTTTGAGCAAAAGCCCAAACGAGTTATGAAGGATTCTACAGCATATATGATTACTGATATGCTTCGTACTTTTGTTTCTTCTGGGTTGGGTACAGCAGCTAATATAGGTTCTTTAGATGTAGCGGGTAAAACAGGGACAACAAACTATTCTTTAGAACAAATAGCACAATATAATCTACCAGAAAGTGCAACTCGTGATAGTTGGTTTGCTGGTTATACACCACAATATACGATGGCAGTATGGACTGGATATATTAAAGATAGTAAAGACGATTATATTAGTAGTAAAAATACGAAAATTGCTCAGTTAATTTTTAAAGAAATGATGAGTAAGTTTGCTACAGATAAGTCGCAATTTAAAATGCCGAACAGTGTAGTTCAAGAAGGTAGCGAATTACGTATTAAAGGTGAGAAACGTGATTCTTCCCCAAATATGACTGAACAGCCAAGTAATAATAATCAAAATAAGCAACAAGAAAAGCAAAAGAAACCAGAAGAGCAAAAGCAAAGTGAGCTAAACAATAGTAGAGGCGAAGGAAATACAACATCGTCAAACAATGGTAGTGGTCAAGGAAATACAACGCCGCCAAACAATGGTAGAGGCGAAGGAAATACAACGCCGCCAAACAATGGTAGAGGCGAAGGAAATACAACGCCGCCAAACAATGGTAGAGGCGAAGGAAATACAACGCCGCCAAACAATGGTAGAGACGAAGGAAATACAGCGCCGCCAAACAATGGTAGAGGCGAAGGAAATACAACATCGCCAAACAACGGTAGTGGTCAAGGAAATACAACGCCGCCAAACAATGGTAGAAGCGAAGGAAATACAACATCACAAAACAACGGTAGTGGTCAAGGAAATACAGCGCCGCCAAACAATGGTAGAGGCGAAGGAAATACAACATCGCCAAACAACGGTAGTGGTCAAGGAAATACAGCGCCGCCAAACAATGGGGATGGTCGTGGAACGCCAACGCAACCAAGTTATGATGGGAATACAGGAGAAGATCCAGCAACTAATGGTTAATAAGTAATATAAAGAAATTGTTGATTCTGTTGCAAATTTTATAACCAGCATAAACAGGTTGATAAATGAGAAACAATGTTTAGGAAGTAGCTAGTAATTGTTGAGATTCATTGTACGCTGAAAAGGCGGAGTCTCTTTGTAAAGCGCCCCAAAATTTCTATTCATTATTGACTACTTGATAAATAGATTATGTTTCCATTTTAAAGAGTAGGCAAAGTTTTTTAATGCTTGTTATTAGTTTTGTATGAAGTTAACTTCGGATAATTGATTATTGTATTCTTCTAATTGGATTAGATATTCATAATCCTTTTGCAACAACGAAATTTCGTTTTTTTAGTGTACGATGAATTACATCAATTACTAACGATCGCATAAAATCCATCTGCAATCATACCAACTTTTTATCTGCTAAGAAAATTTGCACCAGTCTCCTTTTGGGCTAGCGTATATATCTTACTAAATTTACGAATTTCTTTACGATATTATTTAATGTAATGCCTACCCCAGAATCTTCTATAAATTACTATGGACTCCCTCTTGGATTATTGGAAGTTGAATCTAATACTTTACTTTATTTTTTAGGTGTTATTAATAAATATTATTACAATGAGAAGCTAATAGTGGACATTTCAAGAGTGACTATATATTTTTAAGACAAACTGCTGTAGAAAGATTAAGAATTCTTAAGAACTTTTGCCCCTTTTTCTTAAGGGTTGGATTCTAGAGTATGAGTATGAATTCTTACCAGTGGGGTGATTAAGTATGAATACAATTCACTTTCTTATTTCTGTATATAATGAGCCAAAAATCAGTTGGTGCAGCCCTTCCAAGTTTAAGGTTTATTGGAGATAAAATGATTGAAGGAATTGATTTGAAGAAAGTAAATTACATTGTCAAATATGGGCCAAGCACACGTGTATTAAAAGGGAAATTAATTATAAGAAGAAGGAATCTTATGAATTGTAATATGGCTTAGCAGTATATATTGAACAATATATTAGGGGATTGATATCACTATATTCATTATGTTATTTCTTGTTTTCCGTTTGCAAGTTAACAATAAAGAGACGATAGACATGTCTCACCTGCAAATGTCTTTAATTGTTCAATATTAGAAAAAAATGTGGAGGAATAATATGGAGTCAAAAATTCTTATTGTTGATGATGATAAAGAGATTAGAAATCTTATCTCTGTTTATTTGGAAAATGAAGGTCTGAAAACTCAAAAGGCTGAAGATGCTATTGAAGCTTTACAACTGTTAGAAGAAAAGGAGTTTGATCTTATTATTTTAGATATTATGATGCCTAATATGGATGGTATTGAAGCGTGTATGAAGATTAGGGAAGACCGCAATATGCCTATCATTATGCTATCTGCAAAATCTGAGGATATAGACAAAATTCAGGGTCTAGCCTCTGGTGCAGACGATTATTTAACAAAACCGTTTAATCCATTGGAATTAATCGCTAGGGTAAAATCCCAATTAAGAAGGTTTAAAAAATACAATACGTCAATAAATCATAATAAAAGCATCCTAGAAATTGGTGATTTAACCGTGAATACAGATACACGTCAAGTATGGGTAAGGGGAAAGGAAACAAGGCTAACTCCAAAAGAGTTTGATATTCTCGAACTACTTGCCCGTAACAAAGGGATTGTCCTGAGTGTTGCAAAAATATATGAAGCAGTTTGGAAAGAGGTTTTTTATAAATCAGATAATACCGTCATGGTGCATATTACAAAAATAAGAGACAAAATTGAAGAGGATTCTAAACATCCCATTTATATTAAAACTGTTTGGGGAATTGGGTATAAAATATGAAGAATGTTAGTTTTAGAAATAGGATCATTATAAAACTTCTTGGTGCTGTTGCAGTTAGTTTTTTTGTTTCATTTGGTTTAACAATCCTCATTTTGGTATACGTCATAGATCCATTATTTATAAAACACGAAGATTTTGGCATGTTTGAATTCAGATTCGCAATGTTGTTCTTATTCACGTTCGCAATCTTTAACTTTATAGTAATTTTTTTGATATTGGTTCGAAAGAAAATAGTATATTTGAAGCTCATTTCTGATAATGTGAATGATATTGCCAATGGAAAACTGGGTTTGACTATTGGGATTAACGGGAAGGACGAATTAACCCAACTTGCTCAAAATATCAACTATATGTCCAAGAAATTGGAAAATACATTTGAACAGGAAAGACGATTAGAACGTACAAAAAATGAACTTATAACCAATGTATCTCATGATTTACGCACACCGTTAACATCTATTATTGGCTATATAGATTTATTAAAAAGAGGGCAATACAACAGTAAAACACAATTACAGGAATACCTTGAAACCACGTATTCAAAGTCACAGAGACTGAAATATTTAATTGATGAGTTGTTTGAATATACTCGTTTATCAGGCATAGATGCTAAGTTAAATCTTAATGAAGTTGATTTATCAAGTTTGTTGGAGCAAATAGTTGGAGAATACATTCCTATATTTGAAAAGGAAAGCTTAATCGTTCAAAAATCAATCACACAAGAAACAATACCTATCTTCATAGATGTAGAAAAAATGGTACGTGTATATGAAAATCTCTTTATGAATGCGATAAAGTACAGCATAAAACCATCCGAATTATCCGTATGTCTTGAATTAATGGATAACAAAGCAATTTTGAAAGTGTCAAATACAGTCGAGAAACCGCCTGTTAGCGATCCAAATAAATTGTTTGAAAGGTTTTTCAGGGGGGACAAGGCAAGAAAAGATGAACAGGGAAATGGTCTGGGGCTTGCTATCTCAAAAAGAATCGTTGAGCTTCATAATGGTAATATACATGCAGAATATAAAGACGACTGGATGTCCTTTATTGTTGAACATCCAATTAAATAGAATGGCTTATGGAATTATAGGTTCCATAAGCTTTTTTTATAAAACTTAAGAATTCTTAAGAATTTTACGGGGTGTTTCCTAATTTTCATAGTTTATCATGTATGTATTGAAAGCGATGAGGAGAGTGAAGAAATTAAAAAAGAAAATTTTCTTTGTAGCTTTCAGGTGGATACATAGTGACAATCTCATTGAAAAGGTGATAAATAGATGAAGAAGAAAAATAAAGTGTTAATTACTAGTGTAGTAGCAATTGGAATTGCTGCTGGATCATATTTTGCATTTGCTGGCGGCGGTTCGGAAGTAGCAATGGAATATAGCGGTTATAAAGTTATAGAAAAACAAATTGAAAATGCACAAAAATTTGGCGGTGAAGTTATTCCAAATGGAATTGAAACAATTTCATTCGATCCAACAAAAGGTACGTATGAATCAGCTGTTAAAAAAGGCGATGAAGTGAAAAAAGGTCAGCTTCTGTTTAAATATAATGCCCCTACTGCTAAACAAGGTGTAACGGAAGCAGAAATGCAAAAGAAAATCGCACAAAAAGAAGTAACATTGTATCAAAAACAACTTGATGCAGCGAAACAAAAATTACAAAAAGATAAAAATGCTGGTCTTCCTCAGGAAGCATTAAAAGCATCGGAAATCGAAGTGCAACAATTAGAATCACAACTTGAAATGAAAAAATTTGAAGTTGAAAAATCTGATGAAATGATTAAAGAAGCAAAAGAGAAAGTAAACACACTTTCTGTAACGAGTCCTGCTGATGGTGTAATTGATGATATCGTAAAAACTGCTGATGAAAAAACAGGTATGAGTGGCATTACACTTCGTCACGCTGGTCCATTTAAAGTAAAAGGTCAACTTTCTGAACATGAACTTGCTAGCATGAAAGTTGGGCAAGAAGTAACTGTCTCATCAAAAACTGTCACTGGTAAGAATTGGATAGGGAAAGTAACAGAAATCGGTTCTACACCATTAAAGAGTATGGACGAAAATAAAACTGTTTCTAATTATCAATTCACTGTCACATTAGATAATAGTGAAGAATTACAAAACGGCTTCCATGTATACGTAACGAGTAAATCTGGCGAAGCAACTGGTACGATTGTTCCGAAAAGCAGCATCGTGAAAAAAGGGGACAAAAATGTTGTCTTCGTTGTAAAAGACAGTAAAGCGAAAGAACAAGCGATTACTGTTGAATTCGAGACAGATAGCGAAGCAAAAGTTTCTGGAGTGAAAAAAGGAGAACAAATTATCTCTAAACCTGAAAAAGACTTAAAAGATGGTATGGAGGTTGTCGTTGAATGATTAATTTAAAAGGCATCACGAAATCCTTCCAAAATGGTGCAGAAGCCGTTCAAATATTACACGGAATTGACGTAACTCTGAACCAAGGAGAATTCACTTCTATTATGGGACCGTCTGGTTCTGGTAAATCAACATTAATGAACATTATCGGTTGCTTAGATAAACCAACGACAGGTACGTACGAACTAGCTGGTCAAAATATTTCAAACATGTCTGAAACAGAACTTGCACATGTTCGTAATAAAGAAATCGGATTCGTATTCCAAAACTTCATGTTACTACCAAGACTTACAGCACTACAAAATATTGAATTACCTCTTATTTACGCTGGAGTCGATAAAAAAGAAAGACGTGAGCGCTCATTAGCTGCTTTAACAAAAGTAAGTTTAGCTGATCGTGCTACTCACCTGCCAAATGAATTATCAGGTGGACAAAAACAGCGTGTTGCGGTTGCTCGTGCAATCGTAAATAACCCGAAATTTATTTTAGCCGATGAACCGACAGGTGCACTTGATACGAAAACAAGTACACAAATTATGGACCTCTTTTATGAATTAAACAAGCAAGGCTCAACAATCATTATGATTACCCACGATCGTGAAATCGGTGAAGCGGCTGCCCGCCAAATTGTAATTCGTGACGGAAATATCGTCCAAGATTGGAGAGGTTAATTTTGAACACGAGTGAAACTATAAGCATGGCCCTTTCCTCTATCTTTGCTCATAAAATGCGTTCTATCTTAACGATGCTAGGAATTATTATCAGTATTAGCGCCATCATTACCATCATTTCAATGGGTGATGGTACAAACGCAAAGTTTAAAAAAGAATTAGGGCAAGGAAAAGATACGGAAGTAACCATTTACTATAACAACCCCGATTATGGAACAGATAGTGCCAAAATCACAACTGATATGCTCAAACGTCTTCAAACTGTGCCAGGCGTTAAAGATGTTGATCCAGATGTGAGTATGAAAGTAAAAGCATCTTCTGGTTCAAAAGATGTCTCTCTTAATCTAAAAGGTGGAACAGTCGCCTTTATGACAGATGCGAAAATAAAATTAGTTCACGGTCGGGAATTAAACGATAGTGAACTAAAACAAGCAATCTCTGCAGTTATTTTAAATGAAGAAACTTTCAACAAATTATTTAATGGTTGGGAACCAAATCTATATACAGACATAAAAGGAAAACCGTATAAAGTAGTCGGTGTTTATGAAGCAAAAAATGATTCCGGAATGGCTATGTCAGCAGGTTATACATCACTTGAAAATGCTCCTGTCATTTCAGGAGTAACTGAGTATGACTCTGTAAAATTAACACTAACTTCACCAACAGAACGTAAAAGTGTAGAAAAACAAGCTGTTTCTATTTTGAACGAGATGAAAGCTCCTAAATTTGAGCATAAATTTAAAGCTCAAGATATGGGTGAATTTACGAAGCAATTAGACGAATCAATCGGTATGATGAAAATGGTATTCGGTGGTATCGCTGCTATCTCCTTACTTGTTGGTGGTATCGGTGTAATGAATATTATGCTTGTATCCGTAACAGAACGTACACGTGAGATCGGTATTCGTAAAGCACTTGGTGCAACACGCGGTAAAGTATTAACACAATTCTTAATTGAATCTTGTATTTTGACTGGACTAGGTGGTTTCATCGGATTCATGCTCGGTATTTTCTTCGCTTGGATCGTCTCAATCTTTGCCGGATGGCCTCTCGTTGTCTCAACAGAACTTGGACTTCTTGCAGTAGGCATTTCAATGCTAATCGGTATTGCATTTGGTTTACTACCAGCTAACAAAGCTGCAAAACTTGATCCAATTGAATGTTTACGATATGAGTAAAAAAACGTAGGAGTGTAAACTCCTGCATTTTTTCTGTTGAAGCCGAGAAATTTTAACAGTTTTTTTAAATCTTAAGGATTCTTAAGGATTTTCACTCCAGTTTCTTCATGTTTGGATTTTAAACTATGGTTGTAAAGTTAATCTATTGGAGTGACTAAATATGAAGCATTTGTCTTTTTTATCTCAATGTATAACTAATCCAAGAAACGTCGGTGCAGTACTTCCAAGTTCAAAGTTTCTCGCAGAAAAAATGATGGAAAACATTAATTTTGAGAACGCTAAATATATTATTGAATATGGGCCAGGTACGGGTGTATTCACTGAGAAATTACTTAAAAAACGAAATTCGAATACCACTCTTATGCTAGTGGAAAATAATAGAGAGTTTTATTTAATGTTGAAAGAAAAATTTAAAAAAGAGAAAAATTTATTCATTGTATGGGGGTCTGCGGAAAATATCGACGAGTATCTAAAAAACTTCTCTATTCCTTATGCAGACTATATTGTTTCTGGTCTTCCTTTTGCTAGTTTGCCCCAAAATGTTTCAGATGAAATTTTATTAACTACCACAAAAATTTTAAAGAAAGATGGGGTATTTATTACTTTTCAATATACAAAATTTAAAAAGAAGTTCCTTAATCAGTTTTTTGATACAATAGATGAGAAATGGGAGCTTAGAAACGTACCACCAGCTTTTGTTTTTAGCTGTTCAACACCAAAAAATAAGGGAGAAAAATATGGAAGCTAAAATTCTTATTGTTGATGATGATAAAGAAATCAGAAACCTTATTTCTATTTATTTGGAAAATGAAGGTTTGCAAACTCAAAAGGTTGAAGATGCTATTGAGGCCTTAAAACAGTTGGAAGAAAAAGAGTTTGATCTCATTATTTTGGATATTATGATGCCTAACATGGATGGAATTAAAGCATGTATGAAGATTAGGGAAGAACGAACTATTCCCATTATCATGCTTTCTGCAAAATCCGAAGATATGGATAAAATTCAGGGGCTTACTTCTGGTGCCGATGATTATTTGTCAAAACCGTTTAACCCATTAGAATTAATTGCTAGAGTAAAATCTCAATTAAGAAGATATACAAAATATAATACTGAAACGAACAAGAATAAAAATATTATTGAAATTGGTAATTTGACCTTGAATACAGATGCACGTCAAGTATGGGTAAGGGGAAAGGAAACCAGGCTTACTCCTAAAGAATTCGATATACTTGAACTTCTTGCTCGTAACAAAGGGATGGTCTTAAGCATTGAAAAAATATATGAAGCTGTTTGGAAGGGGAATTTTTACAAATCGGATAATAATGTAATGGTACACATTACAAGAATTAGAGATAAAATAGAAGAAGATTCCAAACATCCCATCTACATTAAAACAGTATGGGGAGTAGGATATAAAATATGAGGATGTTTAAACTTAGAAATAAGTTAGTTGCAAAACTTCTTATTGCGGTAGCAATTAGTTTTTTTGTTTCACTTGGTGCGATATTTCTCTTCAGTAAATTGCTTTATCATCTATCCGTAAAAAATTATCTGCCCGAAGTTACTCTAGTTACAGGTTATATTTATACGCTAATTTTGTTTTCAATCATAATCTTTATCTTTATTGCAGTATTTTTGTTAATGGTGCGGAAAAAATTATTATATTTGAAACTTATTACCGAGAGCGTTCACCATATTGCTAATGGAAAACTTGGTTTAACAATCAGAATAGAAAGTAGGGACGAATTGACCCAACTTGCTCAAAATATTAATTATATGTCCAAGGAATTGGAGAATACATTTGAACAGGAAAGACGATTAGAACGTACAAAAAATGAACTCATTACCAACGTATCTCATGACTTACGCACACCGTTGACATCTATTATCGGATATGTAGATTTATTAAAAAGAGGGCAATACGACAGTAAAACACAATTACAGGAATACCTCGAAACCACTTATTTAAAATCACAGAGACTGAAATATCTAATTGATGAACTGTTTGAATATACCCGTTTATCAGACCTCGATGCTAAGTTAAACCTTAATGAAGTTGATTTATCAGGTTTGTTGGAGCAAATAGTTGGAGAATACATACCTATATTTGAAAAGGAAGGTTTAATCGTTCAAAAATCAATAACGGAAGAAACAATACCTATTTTCATGGATGTAGAAAAAATGGTACGTGTTTATGAAAACCTGTTTATGAATGCGATAAAGTACAGCATGAAACCATCCGAATTATCAATAAGTCTTGAACTAATAGGTAACAAAGCAATTTTAAAAGTATCAAATAAAGTCGAGAAGCCACCTGTTAGCGATCCAAATAAATTGTTTGAAAGGTTTTTCAGGGGAGATAAGGCAAGAAAAGATGACCAGGGAAATGGTCTAGGACTTGCTATCTCAAAAAGAATTGTTGAACTTCATCATGGTAATATACATGCAGAGTATAAAGACGGCTGGATGTCCTTTATTGTTGAACATCCAATCAAATAGAATGGCTTATGGAATTACAGGTTCCATAAGCTTTTTTTTATAAAATCTTAAGAATTCTTAAGGTTTTTACGGGGTGTTTTCTAATTTTCATAGTTTATCATGTATATATTGAAAGCGATGAGGTGAGTGAAGTAGATAAAGAAGAAAGTTTTCATTTTAGCTTTAAGGTGGATGCAACATGAAAATTTTATTAAAAGCAAATAAGAATAGCAGCTTATTTTAAAGAAATGAAAAAACAAACGTAGGAGGATATATATGACAAAACCAGTTGTAGATGTGAAAAACGTCCAAAAAGTGTACGGTAAAAAAGGTGAGAATCACTCACACGCGTTAAAAGGTGTTTCATTCTCAATTCAAGAGGGTGAGTTTGTCGGAATTATGGGACCTTCTGGTTCTGGTAAAACGACATTATTAAATGTAATTTCAACGTTAGATAAAGCAACGGGCGGCGTTGTTGAAATTGCAGGAACGGATATTACGAAAATGAAACAAGGTGAGCTTTCTGATTTCCGTTCACAAAAGTTAGGATTCATTTTCCAAGACTTTAACTTATTAGAGAACTTATCTATTTACGAAAACATCGCTCTTCCACTTTCACTTCAAGGTGTTTCATCACGAAATATTGGACCGAAAGTAGAAAAAGTAGCTGATATGTTAGGCATTTCAGCAATACTTCAAAAGTATCCATCTGAAGTATCTGGTGGACAGAAGCAACG
This sequence comes from Bacillus sp. RC242, assembly GCF_044908245.1. Lineage (NCBI taxonomy): Bacteria > Bacillati > Bacillota > Bacilli > Caryophanales > Bacillaceae > Bacillus > Bacillus sp. RC242. The sequence goes on along the minus strand of NZ_JBIYCZ010000009.1, from coordinate 8,364 downwards.
TTCAGCAGCAGCACGTGCGTTAGTGCATGAACCAGCAATTATTTTAGGGGACGAGCCAACAGGATCGCTTGATTCTAAAAATGCAACGAGTTTACTGGATGCGATGACAAACTTAAATAAAGAGCAAGGGGTATCTATTATGATGGTTACTCATGATCCATATAGTGCAAGTTACTGTCAGCGTATTTTATTCATTCAAGATGGTGAGCTATATAAAGAAATTTATTGCGGTGGTACACGTGAAGAGTTCTATAAAGAAATTTTAGACGTGCTTGCAAACTTAGTTACACAAAAAGCGTAAGGAAGGAAGTTCAATCATGTTATTTAAGCTTTCCATGTCAGGCCTAAAAAGTAAGTTGCAAGATTACATTGTCTTACTTGTTGGTCTTATTGTCTCTATTTCAACTTTTTATATGTTTCAAACATTAGCACTCAATAAGGCGTTCCTTGAATCTAACTCTTCTATTAGGGATATTGTGTCTGTATTTAAAATTGGGTCCTTTTTGTTAGCGTTTATCACATTTTTTTATATTTTATATGCAAACTCTTTCTTATCATCTCTTCGCCAAAAAGAATTTGGTATGTATATGATGTTAGGAGCAAAAAAGCATAAAGTTACCTTACTAATGTTTATCGAAACAATTATATTAGGTGCCGCATCTCTTGTGATTGGAATTACAGTTGGTGTAGGGCTCGCAGAAGGTATCGGTCAGTTACTAATGAAACAATTAGAACTTCCTGTTAGTGGTTATCAAGCATTTTACATGCCATCTATGACGGTTACTTGCATCTTTTTCTTTGCATTATTTGTACTATCAGCAAGTATAAGTAGTATTAAGCTAGCGCGTTTTTCTGTATTACAACTTGTACATGCAGATACACAAACAGAACGTGTCGCCATAAAAGGAAAAATGACAGTTGTAGTTGCAATCCTTGGTGTGATTTTATTGGGTATTGGTTATGCATCACTAATCTATATGAAATATGCAAACCCGCTAATTGGTCTGGGATTAATGGCCGTTGGATTAATCACAGCAACCGTTGGTACTTACATGTTATTTGGATCACTTCTCCCAGTTATGATTAACAAGTTAAAGAGTAATAAAAAACGTAGTGAAAAAGGCCTCAATGCTTTTACTTTTGCACAATTAAATTTCCGCATTAATGGCCTAACAAATGTGCTTGCAACAGTAGCAATCTTAGTAGCTCTTGGTGCTGGTGGAATTACTTGTGGTATGGCATTTAAAAACAACATCCTAAAAATGACAGATCAAATGCGAATTTATGATTCAGTCATTCATAATCCAACAGCGGAAGAAAAGAAAATTTTGGGTGGTATCTTATTTCAAGAAAAACTTGAATATCATTACAAAGTTGATGATAGGTATGTTTATTATCTTAAAGAAGATTTAGAAAAAAATCGCCCTTTCTTGCAAGGTATGAAAACAGAAAAAGTTTCAGAGGGATTACCCATTGGTGCATTTTCAATAAAATGGGTTAAAGGAGAGACCGACACAAAACAATGGATCCAGGCTTTCAGAACGATCCAGCCAAATTATTTATATCCTGATTATGAAATGAAAATTGTAGATCAAAACATATACGATGGGTTGAAGGGTAAAGAAAGTACTGTGTTTATGGGGAAAACAGATGATTTTGGATCATACATAAAAGAATGGAAAAAACTTGATGAATTACAGATATCAAAATATAAAAATGTGAAAGCGGAAGAATTGGATAGTAAGTATCAAGCGTATATTGTGAGTCATGATTTTGCCAGCGGACTAATGTTTATGGGTTTTTTCGTTGGAGTTGCATTTTTAGCAATGATGGCAAGCTGCTTAATGTTTAAAATTCTATCCGGTGCATCCAAAGATAGTACACGTTATCAAATGCTTCGTAAAATCGGTGTTCGCCGAGAGTTATTAGCACAATCAATTTATAAGGAGTTATTCTTTGTATTCTTAGTCCCAGCAATTGTGGGTATTGTTCACGTATTAGTTGGTATGAACATGTTCAGAGTTCTTTTGCCTGATCCGTACAATCGTATTTGGGTACCAATTATTATTTTCGTAGTGATTTACTCGATTTACTATTTTATTACAGTTCAATTGTATAAAAGAATTGTACTTCCGAAAGAAAATTAATGTAATGATATTATTTATACGAAATATCAACATAATCTGCCCCCATTTATTGATCATTCTAAATGGGTTTGGAAATAATAAATGGACTAGCACTACAATCCATAAACGGTGTTTAATGTTCCGTATGATACTGTGTTTTTAGTAATGAGTTTTGGAATTTCCGGAAAGTATTGTTGATAGTGCCATTAGAGAAGTTAAAGAGGAAACTGATCTTGAAGTTAGCAACCTTGTTTATAAAGGACTTTATGAATATGTTAATCCGATCGTCAAAGACCGATATATGATATTTAACTATTTTACAAAAGACTTTAAGGGGGATTTACTAAAAGATTCACCAGAAGGAAAAGCTGTTTGGGTGAATATCAATGAAGCTTACAATCTTCCTATGTAGAAATCCATTCGTAGAAGATTCCCTTTGTTCTTTGAAGAAGTAACATTCGAAATTTAAGTGGAATGGGATCACGAAAAAAATCAAGAGGGACTAGTTACTATAAAGAGAACATAGACAAAACAATGCTGGCCTACACATATTAGTAATATCTAATATGTGTAGGCCTTTTAATTTTAAGCATTTATTAATTTAGGTCTTGATAATATACGAAATTCGCGTTTTGTTGCCGTACTCCCTTATGATAAGGATTCTTTTTGTATCAAAAATCCACAAATAAAAAAAGATAAGGAGTAAATAAAAGGATAACCATCATATTTTTATTATATATTATTTTTAGTTAATTTGGGATGTTAATCCCATAATTAACATTTATATCTATATGGGGTACAGCCGAGATACGTGTAAGAGTAGGTCATAACCTTACTTTTATTTCCAATATGATTTGAAATCGGATTTTTTATTTTTTGGCTTTATTAAATTATATTGTTGATAATTACGATATAAAAATGACTTATCGATAGGATAAGTCATTTTTCAATTTCCAGTTCGGTTATTGGGGGTTTTGATATATGATTTTATAGAAAATGACTATTTGTTTGTATAAAGAATTGTGATTGCTCGTAGTTATAAGTAACTTTTGAAAAATTAAATGGCTGACCATTTGTTAAATGAAAAATGCCTTCAACATAAAGCTTAGGTGATCCATTATCCAAATCCAAATATCCGGCCTCTTCTTTATTTAGTTTTCCTACATGAATATATGAATCTGCAAAGCCAACCCTTAAGCCTAATCCTTCCGTAATATAATTAAATATAGATTCAGTTACAATCTCCTTGTTTAAATACGTTATTATAGATTTATTGTAATATGATTCCTCTAAACACAACGGTTTTTGGTTAATGTACCGAATCCTTTTTACATAATAAATATCATCATCTAGATTCATATTTAAATTCTTTGCTACTTCTGGTGTTGGTTTTTTAACTTCTAATTCAACTACTCTTGCAGTGATATTACAATCCTCAAGATCTTTTTTAAATCCTTGATTAGAAAGTAAACTAATATAGCCTTTTCTTTTATGCCTTCTAACAAATATTCCGCTTCCTCGAACTTGAAACACTACACCCTTTCTCTCTAAAAGGTCTAATGATTTAGTAATAGTACTTTTGCTTACTCCAAATTGATTCATTAACGTTTCTAAATTTGGTAATTTATCTCCTTGTTGAAGCTTATTATCCTCAATGTACTTTTCAATTTCATTTGCAATTGTTTGGTATTTTAACATATACATACCTCATTAAATTATTTATTTCGCTTAATATCAAATATAGCATAAACCTATTAATAGGACATCTAATATAATCGTTAATGAATAATAATTTTGTTAAGTTATTGATTAATTATACCGGTACAATTATAATAGGTGTGTATAAAAGTCGAAGGAGGGAGTTAGATTGTCAAAAAAAATTAGAGATTATCCTAAACTTGCAAAGGATATTTTAGAAGCTGTCGGCGGAGAAACGAATGTTATTAATGCTACACGATGTGCTACAAGGCTTAGGTTGGTACTTAAGAGATCTAATCCAAAAGCCAAAGAAAAAGTTGCAAGTTTACCCGGGATTATTGCGGCTGTAGAAAATGGTGGGCAATTTCAAGTTATTATTGGGCAACATGTAGGAGAAGTCTATGAAGAATTTGCAGGTTTAATAAACACCGATATTCCTAGTGAAACAAAAGCAGAAAAAAGAATAGTGTTAAACCGTATAATCGCAACCATTTCAGCGGTTTTTGCCCCATTTGTTTATATTTTAGCCGCAGCTGGCATTTTACAAGGTTTACTAATATTAATAAAATTACTCTCTGATAACTTTGTAGAAACTGGAACTTATCAAGTTCTAAACTTTATTTCTTGGGCGCCATTTACTTTTTTACCGATTTTTATCGCAATTACAGTATCAAAGCACTTTAAAACAAACATGTACATAGCAGTGGCGTGTTGTGCTGCATTAGTAAGTCCCTTATGGACAGAAATGGCGGCGCAAATTGTATTACTTTTTTAGGTATTTCCTTAACTGAAACAGTGTATACATCTTCAGTGTTACCACCACTATTTTTAGTGTGGACTTTGTCCTATCTTGAAAGATTTTTAAATAAGCGAATCAATGAGGTAATTAGGCCGTTATTTGTACCGCTTTTATGTATGGTAATAATGGTTCCGCTTACATTGTTGCTGATTGGACCTCTTACAACAATGGGAGCAACAGAAATTGCAAATGGTTATAATTTCTTAGCGGAAAATGTACCCGCATTAGCTGGAGCCATTATAGGAGGGTTCTGGCAAGTAATAGTTATTTTCGGTATTCATTGGGGGACTACTCCTATGGTGTTAGCAAATTTTGATTTGTATGGTAGAGATTCATTCCAAGCCTATCAAACAATTGCAGTGGTTGCACAAGTTGGTGCCGTACTGGGTGTTGTTTTAAAAAGGAAAAGTCAAGAAGTGCGCAAAGTTGGAGTTTCAGCGGGTATTACTGGACTTTTTGGTATTACAGAACCATCTATTTATGGCGTGAATTTAAGATTTAAAAAGCCATTTATATTCGGATGTATTTCAGGCGCTATAGGTGCAATTACAGCTAGCTTTTTTAATCCATACTACTTTGCCTATGCGGGGTTACCAGGTCCATTAACGATTGTAAATGGTATAAATGCTGACTACCCAATGTCTATCTGGGGAATTTTATTAGGTTCTGGGGTTGCGATTATTTTACCTATCATTTTAGTTCAAATATTTGGATTCGGTGAAGATACAGCAGAAAAAATAGAAGGTGAAAACTTAGCAGCAAAACAAGAACGCGAGACAAATATCCAACAGAATAATGAAGAAACAATCGGTGCTCCATTTAGTGGTAATGTTATCACACTTTCAAAAGTACCTGATGAAGTATTTAGCTCAGGTGCTATGGGGACAGGTTTAGCTGTAGATCCGTCAGATCATAAATTATATGCCCCATTTGATGGAGCAGTTGTCATGATTGCACCTACCAAACATGCGATTGGGTTACGCTCAGAATCTGATATTGAATTGCTTGTACATATTGGTTTAGATACAGTTAAATTAGCTGGAAAGCCTTTCACTATACATGTAGAAGATGGTAGAAAAATCAAAAAAGGGGATTTATTAATTGAATTTGATAAAGAATTAATTCAAACACATGGGTTAAAAACAATTACACCTATTATCATAACAAATTCGAATACTTATAAAGAAATTATTTACAGTAGTAAAATAAGGAGGAATAAACAATGAAAACAATGCCAAAGAAATTCTTATGGGGTGGTGCTTTAGCTGCCCACCAATTCGAAGGTGGATGGAATCAAGGGAATAAAGGACCTAGTGTAGTTGATGTACTAACTGCAGGTGAACATGGAGTGCCAAGACAAATAACAGATACAGTTGAACCTAATACGTTTTATCCTAACCATGAAGCAATTGATTTTTATCATAGATATAAAGAAGCTATCGCTTTATTTGGTGAAATGGGATTAAAGTGTTTAAGAACTTCTATCGGATGGAGCAGAATCTTTCCAAATGGTGATGAAACAGAGCCTAACGAAGAAGGACTACAATTCTATGATAATGTATTTGATGAATTACTTAAATATGGTATTGAGCCTATCATCACATTATCTCATTTTGAAATGCCATTGCATCTAGCCAAAGAATATGGTGGATTTAGAAACCGAAAAGTAATAGACTTCTTTGTAAAATTTGCTGAAGTTTGTTTTAAACGATATAAAAATAAAGTGAAATACTGGATGACTTTTAATGAAATCAATAACCAAATGGATGTAAATAACCCACTATTTTTATGGACAAACTCAGGAGTGGTTGTAAAAGAAGGAGAAAATGCTAAAGAAGTAATGTATCAAGTAGGAACATCATGAATTAATTGCAAGTGCATTAGCTGTAGCAAAAGGAAAAGAAATTAATTCTGATTTCCAAATTGGGGCAATGATTTCGTATATACCTATTTACCCTTATTCATCAAACCCGGAAGATGTTATGCTAGCCGAAGAATCACTAAGACTAAAATACTTCTTCCCTGATGTTCAAATTCGTGGTTACTATCCTAAATATGCGTTGAAAGAATTTGAAAGGGAAGGGTACGTTATTAATTTCGAAGAAGGTGATGAAGAGACATTAAAAAATGGTACAGTAGATTACCTAGGATTTAGTTATTATATGTCCACGACAGTAAAAAATGATGTGGAAATTAGTAGTGCAAAAGATATTGTAAACGGTGGTTTAGCTAAAAGTGTGGAAAATCCATATATTAAATCTACTGATTGGGGATGGGCAATTGATCCAACTGGATTAAGATATACATTAAATCGATTGTATGACAGATATCAAATTCCATTATTTATCGTAGAGAATGGATTTGGAGATGCGGATATTCTAGAAAAAGATGGGGCAATCCATGACCAGAAAAGAATAGAATATTTAAAATCACATATTGAAGCATTAGAAAAAGCAGTAACCTACGATGGTGTCGATTTAATTGGTTATACACCTTGGGGAATTATAGATATTGTCTCATTTACTACAGGCGAAATGAAAAAACGCTATGGGATGATTTATGTGGATCGTGATAATGAAGGTAATGGATCCATGAAACGATACAAAAAAGATTCGTTTCATTGGTATAAATATGTAATTCAAACGAATGGTGAAATTAATGTTCGATAAAAATTATTTTAGACTATTAAAGGTTCTTTTGTAAGCGTTGCTTTTTCAACGTACAATGAATTACTGCAATTACTTACAATTGCATAAAATTTAAATGTACTTCCCCTAGCTTTCTATCTGATTAAAGAAATTATGGGTTTGGATTATTTGAGCAGTGTTGTTTATAATGATATGTAGTTGTATATTTGATTATTTACAAAAGATTCGAGACCGAAGAGATGAGGGGAAATAGTTATTGGAAAATATAAGAACTTAATTATAAGATTTCCCGTTCTCGTGAAAAAACACTAGTAAATTCAATTTTGAAGTTTGTTAAGCTATCATTGCTTTTCATTGATGTATAAGTTGCGAGATATAATTAATTTCTTTACGTAAAGAGCAAAACCACTCGCTGTGCCTCGTGAGTGGTTTTGTTTTATTTGGGATTTATATAAAAAAGGGGGTTGTATATTGATAGTCGCCGAGATTGTGATTTTAAGGTAATTATCTTTTCCGTAATGTATAATCCACTGTTAAGTTGAATTTTAAACCACAGCAAAAAAGCATTGATTGGATTATTTAAGGAAGAATAAAAATGAAAACTACTGGTATAAATCGTAAAGTTGATGAATTAGGATTTCAGTTCCAACAATAAAAATTGGTGACTATGTACAATTTTCAAATCGCAAGAATCCTTCTTTAAAATTAAATGGTTATGTAGTAAATATTTTAACTAACACAATTATCGTAGATGTTTCAGAAACTATCCAAAATAAGGGTTATAAAGAATTAGACGTTCGTCATGTTGTAAAACATGGTCGCTATAAAAAAATTCGTTCTTATAAAAAACAGGCTTCCTAAAAACTTAAACAATTGCTAATGGAAGTGTGAATCTCATGAAAGAATACATGAGCAATCATAAAAATAGAGTCCTAATAATAAGGGACTCTATTTCTTATGTATATCTTATATCTGTTATATAATTTACTTTTAGGGGTAGCACCACATCGCTATCAAGCTAACAAAATAAAATCCCCCCTAAAATGAAAAAATACGCTATTCTTTCTGTAGAATCATAGGAAAGGATGGCGTT